>SLIO01000406.1 GCA_007135635.1 Methylomicrobium sp.
ATGCTGATTACCTCGATCGCGATTTTGATCGAAAGCGGAATCAAGGCGCCGATTTTTTATCGGCAAGTTCGGGTCGGCGAAAATAATCGTAATTTCGAAGTGATCAAATTTCGCAGTATGGTCGTCGATGCCGAAAAGAACGGCGCGCAATTTGCGCAAGAAAAAGATAACCGAATCACCAAGGTAGGCGCTTTCATAAGGAAATGCCGTATCGACGAATTGCCGCAAATATTTAACGTTCTGACAGGCGATATGAGTTTCGTCGGACCTAGGCCCGAGCGACCCGAATTCGTCGAAGGATTTGTCGAGCGGATCGATTATTATGCCGAGCGGCATCGCGTTAAGCCGGGTATTACCGGATGGGCGCAGATATCCTATCAATACGGCGCTAGCGAAGATGATACGGTTAGGAAGCTCGAATACGATCTTTATTACGTAAAGAACTATAGTTTATTTCTGGATATCAGCATCATTCTGCATACGATTGAAATTGTCGTTTGGGGGAAGGGGGCTAGGTAATAAATGGTTAGCAGTGAGCAGAGAATGGTGAGGGATTTGGAGAAGGTTGGTTTGAATAAAAAATGTATTTTAGTGACCGGCGGTGCCGGCTATATCGGTAGTCACACTTGTGTGGAGTTGCTTCAGGCCGGTTTTGAAGTCGTCGTGGTCGATAATTTATCGAACAGTAAATTCGAAGCCTTGCGTCGGGTTGAAAAAATCACCGGAAAAAACATCACGTTTTATCAAGTCGATATCAGGGATCGAGGCGGTTTGGGTCGTGTATTCCATGAGCATGTCATTGATGCTGTGATTCATTTTGCCGGACTCAAGGCGGTGGGCGAATCGTGCAGTAAACCTTTAGATTATTATCACAATAATATCTACGGTACTTTGGTGTTGACCGAAGCGATGGCTGAGGCTGGTATCAAAAAGCTTGTATTCAGTTCCTCGGCTACGGTTTACGGCGATCCGCATAAGGTGCCGATCGAAGAAAGTTTTCCGTTGTCGGCTACTAATCCGTACGGACGCACCAAGCTCTTTATCGAGGAAATTCTGAGAGATTTTTCGGCAGCGGATCGGTTGCAGAATTCCGAACGGCCTTGGAATATCGCCTTATTGCGTTACTTTAACCCGATTGGAGCCCATCAAAGCGGCCTGATCGGCGAGGACCCTAACGGCATTCCGAATAATCTAATGCCTTATATTGCGCAAGTGGCAATTGGTAAATTGACGGAGTTGTCGGTATTCGGTAACGATTATCCAACACCGGACGGCACCGGGGTTAGGGATTATATTCATGTGGTCGATTTAGCGAAAGGTCACTTGAAAGCGCTTGAAGCTTTGTTTGCCTGCCCGCAGGATCAAGGCGCTTGCACGGCGTTTAATATTGGTACCGGCAAGGGTTACAGCGTTCTTGATATGGTCCAAGCTTTTGAGAGGGTTACCGGTCAAAAGGTCCCTTATATAATCGTTCCAAGACGTGCCGGCGATATCGCCGAATGTTATGCGGATCCGGCTTTCGCGAAACAGCAACTTGGATGGCACAGCGAAAAAAATCTGCAAGACATGGTTGCCGATACTTGGCGCTGGCAAAGCAAGAACCCGCAGGGTTATGTCTAATCGATTAATTCCACTCAGTATTTCGCGCTAGGGGGCACTGCCATTAACCTAGAAAAAGCATGCCAGCATGAAGAATAAGTAGTGAATTCAATAGCTTTTTTTGCCTATAAAAATCCATTTTGCTAACTTAAAAGAGCCTTCAAAGTTTTTCTCGTTCCCACCGTTCCTGCGTGGGAACGAATTACGATCTTGCCTCTGCAGCCAACGTATGGATTCCCACGGAGAACCGTGGGAATCAGAATATCAATTCGTTTCGCAATGCGATTTGGATTTGGCGTCAAATAGCTTCCCGAAGGCTATGTTCGCGTTAATAGTTGATGCTTTTCAACTTAAAGCCAACATGAAACCCCAGGTACCACTCTGAATAACTTTCCTTTTTTCAATATCGCGCCAATGGATGAAAGGAGGGTACGGTTGCTCGATTGAAAGGTGTCGGCGGCAGGGCAGATTTTTGCTCCTGCAAAATCTGCATTCACGCCATCCATAGCGCTTGCAGATTTTTGCTCCTGCAAAATCTGCATTCACGCCATCCTTGGCAATCAGTCACCGCCGTCAAGCCTACTTGGATGTATTTACGGCGTTCTGTCAAGCGAGTAATCGTACCCTCTTCCGCGCTCGGTGTATTGGAAAGCAATCATTGACTCCTTCCTAAAGGGTTTATTTAGTAGGAAAGAGAACCGTTTCAACTGCTAACGCGAACATAGCCTTCCCGAAAGCCAGGAGCTTTGTAGCCAAATCCTCAGCTGGGGCGCAAGACGCTGCGTTGCAACAACAGATTTATCACGGCTTGAACGCTTTCGTCCAACGAAAGTGCATGTGTATTGACTATCAGCTCGGGTTTTTTGGGTTCTTCGTAAGGTGAGTCGATACCGGTAAAAAAAGGAATTTTGCCGGCACGCGCTTTTTTATATAAACCTTTCACGTCTCTTTGCTCACAGGTTTCCAAGGGGCATTGACAGTAGATTTCGATGAAATCGCCATGTGGGACCAATTTGCGTGCCGAGCTTCGATCCGCGCGGAATGGCGATATAAATGCCGTCAATGTTATAACGCCGGCTTCTATCATTAATTTAGCCATTTCGCCGATTCTTCTGATGTTTTCGACACGATCCTCATCGCTGAAGCCCAAGTCGCTACAAAGGCCATGTCTCACATTATCACCGTCCAAAACGAAGGTCGAACAACCGTAACGATGCAAATAATCTTCGACGGCATGGGCCAATGTCGATTTTCCCGAACCGGACAAGCCGGTAAACCAGAGGATCACGCTTTTATGTTTATGTAGTTTTTCCCGGTCGCTACGGGTGATGCTGGCGCTATGCCAAACGGTATCGGTGCTTTTTTGAGTCATAGTGATTGGATGAGAAAAGGTTAACGGAAAGATAAATAGTGTGCTTCAAAGCGTTCTATAAATTGCGGGAGAGTTTCTATCGGCAGATGATTGATGCCGGCCGCGGCTTTGCGTCCGCCTCCGGTAGGAAACATCGCGCATAGTTCGTCGGCACCGGTTTTATTGGTATGCGGAGCCCTGACGCTGACCAAATACCCGCCCGAGCGGTTATGGCTCAGTATCGCATGCGCCCGGTCGGGATAAGAATTGGCTAACTCGTTGGCGAAAACGCCGCTGATGCGTCTGGCCCAAGCTTCGTCCGGCAGGATGAAAACCGCAACTGAGGTTGTGCTATATACCGACGCGATGTTTTTGGCATATGCCATGTCATTGTCATAGCCATCCACCAAGCGTTGATAGATTTCAGCTTTATCGTTGATAAAATCAAAAGGTGACGGGTAGCCGGCCATTTCTGAATACAGTTCGTCGGGCGGAAAATGCAGGTCCTCAATGCAACTGCCGTAACCGTTGTAATTGATGCAAATACCGAGTTGTTTGAGCTGTTCGGTTTGGGCTTTGGATAGGGAAAGTTCGTTGGCGAGTTGAATCGCCGGACGGTCGAGATTGTCGCCGAAGGCAGCAGTGATGGCCCATTCCCGGTAGCGGCCCTGTAAAAAACGATCGACAAGCAGGCTGGTGCAGACATCGGTATCAGTATCGATCAGGGCGGTTAACGCGGGGTGATCGGGTATATCGCCGGGCCGGTGATGGTCGACATAAAATATTTCGGCGCCTTGATCTAGAATCCTATTGAGAGCAGGTAGGTTCTTTTCCAATGAAATGTCCAGGACCACGACTTTATCACCGGCTTGAACATTGACTTTCTCTAGCAAATTAATGTCGCGCTTAATGCCGGTTACCAGTTGGGCGTCCAAGGGCTCGGCGAGCCGAAGCTGAATTAAGGCACAAATGCCATCGGCATCGCCATTAAAAACATCAAACCGCATGCGTTTTCCTTAAAGAGTTTAGACAATGAAAGGCAAAGTATAGGCAAAAGAAGGTGTGATACCAACTTCCTAAAAGAAAAGGTTAGACAAACCCGCTATAATTCTTTGCGTTGTCTGTCAAAAATTTATCATTCAAAGGATTTTTCTATGATTCCTGTTATTTTATCCGGCGGTTCGGGCACCCGATTGTGGCCTTTGTCTCGCGGTCATTATCCTAAGCAATTTCTGCCGCTGGTTTCCGAGCGAACGATGATTCAGGAAACCGTGTTAAGGCTCAATGGACTCAAACATATTAAACCGCCAATCGCAGTTTGCAATGAAGACCACCGATTTATGCTGGCCGAACAAATGTGGGAAATCGGCGTCAAACCGGCCTCTATTATTTTAGAGCCGGTAGGCAAAAACACCGCGCCCGCGGTCGCGATGGCGGCTTTGTCGGTCGCACCCGAAGACGTGCTTTTGATCTTGCCAGCCGATCATGTCATTGCCGATTGCGCCGCGTTTCATCATGCCGTTATCGCCGCCGATATATTGGCCCAGCAAGGGCAATTGGTGACTTTCGGTATCGTGCCGACACAGCCTGAAACCGGTTACGGTTATATTCAACGTTCGCAGTCGCAACAGGGCGATGCATTCAAGGTCGCGGCGTTTGTCGAAAAACCGGATGCGGAAACCGCCCAGGGTTATATCAAAAGCGGCGATTATTTTTGGAACAGCGGCATGTTCGCTTTCAAAGCCGGCGTTTATCTCGACGAATTGGCTAAATTCAATCCTGAGATGTTGCGAGTTTGCCAAGAAGCGCTGCAAACGGCGCAGCAGGATATGGACTTTACTCGTATCGGTAAGGAGATTTTTTCGACCTGTCCTGCCGATTCGATCGACTACGCTGTGATGGAAAAAACCGCGAATGCCGTCGTTATACCGCTCGATGCCGGGTGGAACGATGTCGGATCATGGACCGCGCTTTGGGACGTAACGCCGAAAGATGATGCGGGTAATGCGGTATTTGGCGATGTTTTGGCGGTCGATACCGAAAATTCCTATTTATATTCAAAGAATAAACTGGTCGCCGCCATCGGCGTTCAGGATTTGATCATTGTCGAAACCGACGACGCCTTATTGGTCGCAGCCAAGGACAAAGTGCAAGAAGTCAAAGCGATTGTCGATTTTTTGAAAAGCCAAAAACGCAGCGAAGCCGATTTACATCGTAAGGTCTATCGTCCATGGGGGCATTACGATTCGGTCGATAATGGAGAGCGCCATCAGACCAAACGGATTTTTGTGAAACCCGGCGCCAAGTTATCCTTGCAAAAACATCATCACCGGGCCGAACATTGGATCATTGTCAAAGGCACTGCATTGGTCACCAAAGGCGATCAACAGATTCTGCTAGCCGAAAACGAGTCGATTTATATTCCGCTGGGTACCGTGCATTGCTTGGAAAATCCAGGCGTGATTCCTCTGGAAATGGTCGAGGTACAATCGGGTAGTTATTTAGGCGAGGACGATATTGTGCGTTATCAAGATCAATATGGTAGGGTTTGATTCAGTGGAGGCGAACAACCTCGCCGGTTGTAGATACGATAGTGTTTATAACCCGACCATTTAAAAATTTCATATCATATTCATAAACAGGAGATATCGATGAAACAAATTATCACGAAAGCCGTATTTCCGGTCGCGGGTTTAGGTACTCGGTTTTTGCCGGCCACCAAAGCCAGTCCGAAAGAAATGTTGCCGGTCGTCGATAAGCCATTGATTCAATATGCGGTCGATGAAGCGGTTGCCGCAGGAATCGATACGATGATTTTTGTGATTGGCCGGAACAAAACATCGATTGTCGATCATTTCGATAAAGCCTACGAGCTTGAAACCGAACTGGAAGCGAAAGGCAAGATTCAGACTTTGCGAATGATTCAAAACATAGTGCCGCCGCATGTGTCTTGCGTTTATATTCGGCAATCGGAAGCGCTGGGCCTTGGGCATGCCGTTTACTGCGCACGGCCTATCGTCGGCGACGAGCCGTTTGCGGTCATTTTAGCCGATGATTTGATCGAAGACAAAGACCGTGGTTGTATGCGGCAAATGGTTAGCGTATACAATCAGGAGCGCTGTAGCGTATTAGGTGTCGAACGGGTCGATCCATCGGAGACCGGTAGTTACGGTATCGTTAAGACCGAACCGGTTTCTGAGAAACTAAGCGATGTGAAGTTGATTGTCGAAAAACCCAAACCGGAGCAAGCGCCGTCGAATTTGGCCGTGGTCGGCCGTTATATTTTGACGCCGGCTATTTTCGATAAAATTAAAAGAACCAAAAAGGGTGCGGGTGGAGAAATTCAACTCACCGATGCGATCGCTGCACTGATGGACGACGAGCAGGTTTTGGCTTATGAGTTTGAAGGGCAGCGCTACGATTGCGGTTCCAAGCTTGGCTTTTTAATCGCGACTGTCGAGCATGGTTTGTTGCATGAAGAGTTGAAAGGTGACTTTGCCGATTATCTGAAAAATCTTGCGGCCCGGATTTAAGGCGTGCGTCAAAATTCGGTATGAGCTCAATGGAGGCTGGTCGATGGTATCGGTTTTGCACCAAACTATTTCCCCAAACAATCAGCCTTATAGCGGGTTTGCTTGCTCGCTTGACCCTACCCAACACTCAAATTATCTGAGTGATCAATCATATCCAATGAACCTAAAAAGAGCAGTTGGCATGTGTTGTAGACCGTACGTGCTGGGCCAAGTCGAAGCATGAAGAGTCTACAACACTTTCAACGGCTTGGTGAAGCCTCAATCTACCCTCCTTTCACCTTTCGACAAGGTCCTCCTGAGCGCAGCCGAAGAGGCTCTCCCGAGCCTAGCCGAAGGGGCTCTCCTGAGCGTAGCCGAAGGGCTCAGGACGAACAGAAGTTAGAGACACTCAACTGCTTTTTTAGAATAATGGCTTGTGTTAAAGGCAAGCTGTCAGCGTATAAGTTGTAATTGTAAAAGAGTCCGGCTTATCATTTAACTGCTAACTGCTAACTGCTAACTAATCGTAGCCCGGGAGAAATAACTCAGGAGTTTTTTTGAAATTCATACATACATCGGATTGGCATATAGGACGGCAGTTTCACAATGTTTCGTTGCTCGATGATCAACGCCATGTGCTCGAGCAACTGATCGAACACATTAGGCGCGAATCGGTCGATGCGCTAATCATTGCCGGCGATATTTATGACCGCTCGATTCCACCAGCTGCGGCGGTGCAATTGCTCGATGATGTGCTCAATACCATCTGTAACGATTTGGGGGTTCCGGTTGTCATGATTCCGGGCAATCATGACGGAGCCGAACGACTGCGTTTCGGTTCCAGGCAACTGAGCCAAGCGGGTCTTCATATCATCGGCGAACTGACGCAAATTACCGAACCAGTGGTATTACAAGGCAAGGCCGGTGCGGTTTGCTTCTATGGCATTCCCTATAACGATCCTGAGTCAGTACGCAATCACTTTGGCGTCGATGTATCCTCGCATGACCAGGCACACGCATTTCTGGTTGAACAAATCAAGGCGACCGCATCGGATCAGTCTTTGAATGTTTTGATAAGTCATTGTTTTATCGACGGTGCCGATGCGTCTGATTCCGAAAGGCCTTTGTCGATCGGCGGTGCGGACCGCGTCAATTACGAGCCTTTTGCCGACTTCGATTATGTCGCGCTTGGGCACCTTCATAGCCCACAGTACAAAGGCAAGGAGCATATCCGTTATTCCGGATCGATTCTCAAGTACAGCTTTTCGGAGCAACAGCAAAACAAAGGCGTGACCTTGATAGAAATGGATGTTAACGGCCTAAAGTCGACCACGCATATCTCCTTGCAGCCGCAACGAGATATGCGGACGATTGAAGGCGAATTGAAAACGATTTTGGAACAAGGTAAGACCGACCCGAATAATGATGATTATTTGCTGATTAGACTGACCGATCGGCATGCGATTCTTGATCCGATCGGTAAATTGCGAGAAGTCTATCCGAATGTCTTGCACTTGGAAAAACCGGGCATGCTTCAAACCGGCGATCGACAAGTCAATCGCGACAAACTCAAACGCGGTGAGTTGGAAATGTTTCGGGATTTCTTCGAACAGGTTTTCGGCAGCGCTTTAACGCCGGAACAGGATGAGGCGATCCGGAATACGATTTCGCTTATTCATAAGCAAGACGGTGATCTTGCATGAAGCCATTAAAACTGACGATACAAGCATTCGGACCGTTTTCCGGCAACGAAACCATCGACTTCGGCTTGCTTGGCCCCAGTCCTTTATTTCTAATCAACGGCCCGACCGGTTCCGGTAAAAGCTCGATTTTGGATGCGATTTGTTTTGCGCTGTACGGTCAAAGCACCGGTGCCGAGCGAGAACCTTCACAGATGCGTTGCGATCATGCCGATGCGAACGTGTTAACCGAAGCGATATTAGATTTCAATCTAGGGATTAAAAACTATCGTATCCGCCGTATTCCAGTTCAAGAACGGCCCAAAAGCAAGGGCGAAGGCACGACGACACAACAGGCGGAAGCCCAACTTTGGCAACTTGACGGTGATGACGAGGATACGTTAATGGTTGCGAAAAGCGTGACCGATGCGACGAACGAAGTCAAACGATTGATTGGCTTGGATGTCGAACAATTTCGCCAGGTCATGGTATTGCCGCAAGGAAAATTCCGAGAACTGTTGATGGCCGATTCGAAAGAACGGGAAAAGATTTTCGGCCAATTGTTTCGAACCGGTATCTACAAACGCATCGAAGAGGCGCTGAAAAATCAAGCTGCCGGCATTCGCCAAGAAGTCGACCGGCATCGGAACCAAATCAAAGGGATTTTGCACAGCGCTGAAATGGCCTCCGAAGCAGAAATCGACGAGACGCTTAAGGCGCTGCAACCAGAACTAGCTGGGGCCTCGGCAGATAAAGAACAAGCCAACCAAAAAATGCTGCAGGCCGCCCGTGCCAGAGAACAAGCACAAGAATTAAAGCAACGTTTCGACAATCTCAACGTCAAACAAACAGCGCTGTCCGAAAAAGCCACGCTGAAGCCGGAAATCGATAAGCAACAACAGCGGCTTGACAGCGCGTTGCAAGCCGAAAAAATGCGGCATCTTTACGATAACCATCAGTCCAAAGTGAAAGAAAAGGCGAAATTGTATGAACAGGTCCAAGCTTGCCAAATAGCGCTTGAATTAGCCGCAGTAAACGAGTTAACGGCCAAACAAAACGTCGATGCCGCTAAACAGGCTTACATTGAGGTCGAGACGTTGAAGCATAAGCAAATCGAGCTTCAGCAATATCGAGACCGGATTGCGGAACTGGCCGAGGCCAGGGCAATACTTCAGAATCGCCGAAAAGATCTGGAGGCCGCAAGAAAAGCGCTTGATGCCAAAAAACACGAACAGCAAGCGTTGATCTACGAATTGGCGGACAAAGACAAGGTTTTTGTCGAAATAGGCCGTGAACTGGAGTCGTTAGCGACACTACAGATCGAATGGGAAGGGCAGCGCCGCAATCTTCAGCAGCGGCAACAGTTGGAGGATTTGCGCAAGGAGCAAACGCGCATACTGCGTAATGAAAGCAAGCTTGCCGCGGCTTTCGAAACTCAAAAAGCCGCCTTCGAGGCCCATGAAAAAGAAACACGTGAAATCGAATTGCATTGGCATCTCGGACAGGCCGCGTTGCTGGCCAAAGCGCTTCAAGCCGGTCAGCCTTGCCCGGTTTGCGGTAGTCAAGAGCATCCGGATCCGGCGGTAGCGGCACATAATGTGATACTCGTGACCAAACAGCAAGTCGATCAGGCCCGCACCAATGAGAATCAAGCGCGTAACTTTATGCAAAACGCCAAGGCTCAGTGGGATGTCGCGCTGAATGAGCTGGCCGTTAATCAAAGGGACGTTCAGCAATTGGAACGGCAATTGGCGCAACTTGCCGAGCAACCGTTACAAACGGTTACCGATAAGTTCACGATCCTAAGCGAGGCGGTCAATCGGCTTATCGAGCGGCAAGCGCAACAAAAGACCCTTGGTGCGCGAATCGATCAGGTGAAAAGACTGCTCTCCGGGATGGCCGAAACGCTTGCCGAATTGGAAGTCAGCATGGTTGGTGTCAACGAACAATTCATACAAGCCCGGTCTAACGCCGAACAGTTAGAAAAATTAATCCCCGAAGACTATCGGGAGCCAAAAGCGCTTGAACAAGCCTTATTCCAGTTAAATAGGCGTATTACTGCATTGAGCGATGCGTGGACTCAAGCGGAAGCCGACTATGCCGCGAAGCACTCGGAACTGGACAAGGCCGGTAGTAAACGGGAAGCCTTGCAACAGCAGTACGAATCACTGGAATATCAATACAACGAGGCCGAGGTACGCTGGCATGAAGCACTTGCGCGCAGTGAGTTTGCCGATGCCGACGCGTTTCATTCTGCATTGATGAACGATCAGGATCAGAAGAGCTTAAAAACCGAAATCGAAGCTTATCGCAACGAATTGATCGGGCTGCAAGAAGTCGTCAAGCAACTGCAAGCCGATTTAGCAGGGCTAATTCCGCCCGATATGGATGCGATCGAACAGCAACTGACCGAGAAGAGCGCATGCTACAGAAGCGCCGATGAAAACTGGCGTAAACTCGAGGAACGCGTGAATCAATTGACAAGCGTCAAGCGCAAATTGATTCACGCGTATGAAAAACAAGCCGAACTCGAGGCGCGTTATGCGATCTATGGGACTCTCAGCGATGTCGCCAATGGCCAGACCGGCGATAAGATCAGCCTGCAGCGTTTCGTGTTGAGCGTGTTGCTCGACGATGTGCTTATACAGGCATCCGAGCGCTTGAATCTCATGAGCAAAGGCCGTTACCGTTTAGTGCGCAAGGAAGACCGGGCCAAAGGAAATAAAGCGTCAGGCTTGGAGATGGAGGTCGAGGATGCTTATACCGGTAAAAACCGTCCGGTCGCGACATTATCGGGCGGCGAATCGTTTATGGCGGCCCTGGCGTTGGCGCTGGGTTTGTCGGATATCGTGCAGTCCTATGCCGGCGGCATCAAGCTCGATACCTTATTTATTGATGAAGGTTTCGGCAGTCTCGATCCCGAATCGCTCGATTTGGCCGTCAGAACGCTGATCGATTTGCAGGCCTCAGGCAGAATGATCGGTATTATCTCGCATGTAACCGAATTGAAGGAGCAAATGGCGCTAAGGCTCGATGTGATAAGTTCCAGAACCGGTAGCCGTGTTCGTACGGTAGCGACTTGAATTCAGAAGGTCAAATAACAACGGCATTGGTAACAATTAACCTAAAAAGAGCAGTTGAGAGCCTCAAACTACCGTTCGCCCTGAGCCCTTCGGCTGCGCTCAGGAGAGCCCTGTCGAAGGGTGAACGGTAGTTTGAGGCTTCACCAGGTCGGTGAAAGTGTTGTAGACCCTTCATGCTTCTACTTGGCTCTCAAGAAACAGCTTTTTTGTATATGTAAAATCAATGACTTGCGAATATATAAAAATACCAAAAATTACGTCAAACAGCGAATGTTTCCTGGTAACGCCATGCGA
>SLIO01000071.1 GCA_007135635.1 Methylomicrobium sp.
CATGCGACCGAAGGGCGCTTACTTTGCTCAGCACGAACGGTCTACAACACATGCCAACTGCTCTTTCTAGGTTTAAGCGTATTAGGAGCATTATCACCTCGGGAAAAATGCGGAGCTAGCTAGTTGACTGTGCAGTTACTCGCGCGACTGGAGGCCGTGAATACGTTCCTAACCGCAGCATTTGATTATTAAGGATGGGTTTTTAGTGGGTCAATGCGGGGCCGCAAAATGTATTTGCAGTTTACTGAATTTATTACTCCGCTTTTACTTCGGCAATTGCTGAGGAGCAGCAATTTTTATTTTAGTCGTTGTCGTCAGTCGAGCAAGCACTCCTCTTTAGATTCTGTATCTCCATAAAGAATTACCCAAGAGAAAGAGCTGAGTTAACTCTAATCTTGGACAATTATGCGTTTATTTTGCAAAGAAACGAACGCTTAATATAACGCTTAATATTAAGTGCCAGTTCATTATTGTATCTGTCGGTTGTTGATTTTCTAGCTTCGCCGGCCGTTATGTTATGTCTCTTTATCGGCCAGCGCCGCTAGCATGGGGGTGGATTAACAGTAAAAGCCGGCTTATTTCGATTTACGCCGTATTAATTCGTCGGTGACATGAGGTTCAATGGCTTGATACATGACCTGGTGCATCTTGGGATTACCGGCGATGACGTTTCCGGTTTCCATGTAATTGTCTTGAAAAGCAAAATCGGTGGCGACGCCGCCGGCTTCCTTGATTAGCAAAATACCGGCCGCCATATCCCAAGGGTGTAGTCCGATTTCCCAAAAACCATCGAGTCTTCCGATCGCAACATAAGCCAGGTCGAGCGCGGCGGCTCCGGCTCGGCGAATGCCGGCGGAATCGGCGTGTATTGTTCGGAACATGCCGAGATAGGCATCGAGATGTTGCTGGCTTTTGAACGGGAACCCGGTCCCGATCAGTGCGCCTTTGAGTCCGGTTTGATTGGTCACGCGGATGCGGCGGTTATTCATCATTGCCCCGCCGCCGCGTTCGGCGGTAAACAATTCATCGCGTAACGGATCGAAAATGACGCCGAGTTCCAATTTGCCTTTGACTTTTAATGCGATTGAGACGGCATAGACAGGAAAACCGTGCAGAAAGTTGGTCGTACCGTCGAGCGGGTCGATAATCCAAACGAAATCGTTGCCTTTGTGTTCGCCGCTTTCTTCAGCCAAAATCGCGTGTTCGGGAAAGGCGGTTTTGATGATTTTAATGATTTCCTGTTCGGCCATACGGTCGACTTCGGTCGCGAAATCATTAATACCTTTACGATTGATTTGAAGTTTTCCGACATTGTCGGCCGAGCGGGAAATGATCTCACCGGCGTTTCTGGCGGCGCGCACGGCAATATTGAGCATGGGATGCATGATATTAGATACGAAGCTAAATTAGAAAATATCAATAGCATATCAAATCTTTTGTTAAAATCTTTCGTTTTTTCAAATGGTGGGACTAAGCATTGCTGTCTAATATTAAAATCGTATTGGTCGAAACCTCTCATCCTGGCAATATTGGAGCGGTTGCTCGGGCAATGAAGAATATGAGTCTTAGAGATTTGGTTTTGGTTGCGCCAAAGCAATTTCCTTGTGCCGATGCAACTGCCAGAGCTTCCGGGGCGGACGATATTTTGAGTGCTGCTCTGGTTTGCGATACCTTACAGGAAGCTGTTGCCGATTGTTCCATTGTTATAGGGGCTAGTGCCCGTTGCAGAACGATTAGTTGGCCGGAATTGACGCCAAGAGAATGTGCGGATTTACTGAAAACTGAAGCTATCGATCATAAAGCTGCAATCATCTTCGGACGGGAGCATTCCGGTCTGAAAAATCACGAATTGGACCTGTGTCGTTATTTATTGCGAATACCGTGCAATAAAGATTTTAGTTCATTAAATCTTGCCGCTGCCGTGCAGGTGGTCAGTTATGAGTTATTCGTGGCTTCCGGACAAGATTACGAGGTCAGTGTCGGCGATAAAGGCTCAGGGTCTTTGGCGTCGACCGCTCAGATGGAATCCTTTTATGAGCATATGATCGAAGCGCTAACCGATATCGGCTTCATGCATCCCGATAAATCGAAATCGGTGATGCGTCGTTTGCGTAGAATTTATAACCGGTCTCGTCTGGAGAGTAAAGAGGTGGATCTATTACGCGGAATTTTACGTATGTCGCAAGGCAATAAAGCAAAGGACTGATTATGTGGCGAGAAATCAAAGAAAATATCGATTGCGTGTTCGAACGGGATCCGGCCGCCCAAACGGTATTTGAAGTGATTACCGCTTATCCTGGTTTTCATGCGCTGTTGATTCACCGAGTCGCGTATTTTTGCTGGCAAGCCGGTTTTAGATGGCTTGGACGCTTTATATCGCACATTGGTCGTTGGTTGACCGGGATAGAAATTCATCCGGGAGCTACGATCGGCAGACGTTTTTTCATCGATCACGGCATGGGGGTCGTGATTGGCGAAACCGCAGTGATAGGCGACGACTGCACGCTTTACCATGGCGTTACGTTGGGTGGAACTTCCTGGAATAAAGGTAAACGACATCCGACCTTATATGACGGTGTTGTAGTGGGTGCCGGTGCTAAAGTACTAGGTCCGATTGAGATCGGAGAGGGCGCACGTATCGGTTCAAATTCAGTCGTACTGAAATCGGTTCCGGCCGGTGCGACTGTGGTTGGTATACCGGGGCATGTGATCGGCTCTAAGAATAAAAAATCCGAGTCCGACCGGAAAAAGATCGCCGCTAAAATGGGTTTCGACGCTTACGGTACGAGTGACGATATGACCGATCCGGTCGCTAAAGCGATCAATCATATGTTGGATCACATGCAGGCAGTGGATGGGCAACTTGAAATAATGAAAAAAGCCTTGAAAGACGCCGGTATCGTCTGTCCTGAACAACCGATTCGGGAAGATGATTATAAGAGCGATAA
>SLIO01000388.1 GCA_007135635.1 Methylomicrobium sp.
TCGAAGGGTGAACGGGAGTTTGAGGCTTCACCAGGTCGGTGAAAGTGTTGTAGACCCTTCATGCTTCGACTTTACTCAGCACGAACGGTCTACAACACATGCCAACTGCTCTTTCTAGGTTCAAGTCTTCGGTAAACGAATCGTTTGCCTATTTATCGTAAAATCCACTAATCTAGTCCAGCCGCCACCGACGACGAGGTTGTCATGCCTGGATTGACCAATCCTTTTGCCAATTGGAAAAGCTGGATCGAACAAATCTTCGATCCGCAAATTCCCGATGCCTTGCTTCAAGAAAAACTTCAGGAGATTCGGCAGCGCTTGCCGCCGCCGGTGATTTGGCTGCTCGGCAAGACGCAAAGCGGCAAAAGCTCGATGATTCGAGTGCTAACCGGTTCGACTTCGGCCGAAATCGGTAACGGCTTTAGGCCTTGCACACATACCGCTATGCTGTTCGATTTTCCCGATCCGGAAACCGCGTTTGTTCGGTTTCTCGACACGCGGGGTTTGTCGGAGTCCGGTTACGATCCCTCCGAGGATATGCACTGGTGTGAAAGTCAGGCGCATTTGCTGCTCGTCGTGATCAAAGCGATGGATCATCAACAGCAAAGTGTTGTCAAGGCAGTCAGGCAAATCCATCAGGCCCATCCTCGTTGGCCTGTGATCGTGGCGCAAACGGCATTGCATGAAGGTTATCCAAACCCTGCGATGCCTCACATTCAGCCTTATCCGTTTAGCGACGGTAAAATTTCCGGAGCAGTGCCGCCTGATTTACGCATTTCGCTATTGAAACAGCGCGACAGTTTTTCCGGCATCGATGCCGTGTTCGTTCCGATTGATTTTACCTTGCTCGAAGACGGTTTTGAGCCCGCCGATTACGGCGCCGATGCTTTGTGGCAAGCGCTAGAGGAAGCATTGCCGTTCGGTTTGCGGGATATGCTTGAGCAGAACCAGGATGTTGGCATGATCAGTGATGTGTATCGGGGTGCGACGCATCCGCATATCGTCAGCTATTCGCTATCGGCCGGTATTGCCGCCGCGATACCGGTGCCGGCCGCAAGTATCGCGACTGTGATTGCGATTCAAGCTAAATTGTTTCATAGCATCGCCAATGTTTACGGGTTATCGCTCAGTAAGCAAAGTCTCAGCGAAATCGGCAGCGCGGTCGGTATAGGCGTCATGGCCGGCATGGGCGGGCGAGAATTACTGAAATTGATTCCGGTTTACGGCCAGACCGTTGCGTTGGGTGTTTCGGGCCTATACACCGCAGCGGTGACCTATGCACTGGGCAAGACCCTGTGTTTTTATTTCGCGCAAACCCAGCGGGGCAAAGCGTTGACGCAGGAATCGCTGCGCGAAGTATTCAAGGCCGAGTTCGCGCGCGGCCGTGAATTGTTGCGCGAAACCATGAAACGGGAAGGCTGATCATGCATAAAGTGTTGCTGTCGGTATCTGTTGTGCTTCTGATTCTTCCATGGCTGGCGCTCATTGCAGCGGGCATCTATTGGCTATGGCAGCACGCTTATTTGACTGAAGCGGTTGCCGTGTTCTGTGCTGTGTATGCGTTGGCTTGGTTGACGATTCGAGGCTTGCGTAAACGCCAGGGATTGTTGGTATTGCCGGTTGTAAAACCCGATGATGCCTGGCCGCCAGCGGCGACTGAGATTTGGTCGAAACTCGACAAGATGGCTGAGCAGATCGACCCGAAAGACTATCCGTTGACCGATAGTTTTCGCATTTTGGAATTGGCCAAACAAGTTACGGTCGAGGTCGCCCGTCATTATTCGACGAAAAGCGAGCGGGCCGAGCTCGATGTGCCGCTGCGCAATATTCTGTTTATCGCTGAGCAGGTCTGCCGCGACATTCGGCAAATGCTCGATGAAAAAGTACCGTTCAGTCATTTATTGACGGTCGGTAACGGCCTTGAGCTTTGGCGCTGGAAGGATCGTATGGCAAGCGGGCACTTGGCTTATCGGGTCGGCAAATTGTTATTGAGTCCGATCGCTTCGATTCCGCGCGAATTGGGTCAATTTTTTGCCGGTAAGGCTTCGGCATACCCTAAGGGCATGATCGAGCGATGGCTCTTGCAAACATTGATCAAAAAAATAGGTTATTACGCGATCGCTATGTACAGCGGGCAAGCGATACCACCGCAAATTGATTTTGATGAACCGGTGCACAAGCCGGCAGAAAAGACGAGGCGACCGCTAAGGCTTTTGGTTGCCGGTCAGCTTAAAACCGGTAAGTCGAGTCTGATCAATGCCTTATTCGGTGAGTTACGGGCTCCGACCGATGTCTTGCCGTTGACCTGCGCGTTGACCGTTTACCGTTTGCAGCATGAAGGTACCGGTGATGTCGTCATTGTCGATAGCCCGGGCTATGGAGATCAAGAGCGCTGGTTCGAGGAAAATCCCGAGCAAGCTTTCGGCGAGTTCGATTTGATTGTATTGGTGTGTTCGGCAACCCAGGCGGGTCACGAGGCCGATGCCGGGTTCCTGAGTGCGATGCGAAGTTGGTTCGACGAACGCCTCGAGCGGAGGCAGCCGCCGATATTGTTGATAGCCTCGCACATTGATCAATTACGCCCCCTGCGCGAATGGCAACCGCCTTACGATGTATTGCAGCCTCAACGTGCCAAGGAACAATCGATTCGTGAGGCATTGGAATATATTAGCGAGACCTTAACGATTCCGCTCGAAGATTGTCTTCCGGTTTGTTTAAAGGAGCGTTCCGTTTACAACATCGAAGCGGTTTGGACGGGTATTGCCGAGAAATTACCGGAAAGCCTGCGTGCGCAGTATTTACGATGTTTAGTTGAAGCGAAGGATAAGGAAAAATGGTTAATGCTGCGCAAGCAATTGGCCAATGCAGGGCGAATTGCGGTTGATCGCGTTAAGGAGATTAAAAAGGGGAAAGGTGAAAGGTGAAAGGTGAAAGGTGAAAGGTGAAA
>SLIO01000050.1 GCA_007135635.1 Methylomicrobium sp.
ATAATTTATGAATTATGTAGAGAGTTTTTGGACAAAGCTTCGGCATTTCTTGTTTTCAATGTTTCGATAACGGCTGCCAGCGAGCCGCGGTTTTTGATTTCATTGTTAAATGTTGTGCGAAAATTGGTTACCAGACTGACGCCTTCGATCAGGATATCGTAAGCCTTCCATTTGTCTCTAATTAATACCATCCTGTAGTCTACAGCGATTGGCTGAATACCCGGTTGCAATATCTCAGTTTTAACGACGACTTTAGTCGCATCCGATTCCATTTTTAACGGCAGGAAGCGCACCGACCAGTCTTTGAACTCGATAAAAGCACGAGAATAAGTTCTAACTAACAGGTTTTGGAATTCTTTATTGAATTGGGATCTTTCGGTCGGAGTGGCCTCCCGCCAGTATTTTCCGAGTACCAATGCCGAAATTCGATTAAAATCGACATGGGGGTAAATAGCCGATTCAACAAAATCCGTTATTTGTGCAAAGTCCTTTACAAAATCGGGGTTTTGCATTTTTTCCTTCAGTTTATCGGATGCTTCGGCAATAGCTTGTTGCGGTAGCAATAATTCGGCGGCAATGGCGTTGTTTAATGCGCTAATGCTTATAAAAAAGCTCAATATTGCCAACAGACAAATGCGTTGGTATTGTGTTGTTTTCATAATGAATTGTGTAGTTTTCATAATGACCTCAAGTTCTTAGACTTACATATAAGCATATGTGCGAGTCTTTTACGGATAGTGAAGACTTGGTTTAGGGCGTCGGAAGCGTGCTAATATTATCGGATTGACTTTTCTCTTGCAGAAAAACTATTTTGCAAGGTACGGGCGCCTTGGCGCACGGCAAACGTGATTAACCTAGACCTACGGACAAGATGACGCATAATACCACCAATTTCCCCTTAATACGCATGAGAAGAATGCGTTATCAATCTTTTTCACGTCGCTTGATGAGCGAAAACCGTTTATCCGTCGATGACTTGATCTATCCAATGTTTGTTACGGAAGGTAAGAATAACCGCGAAGCGGTACTTTCGATGCCCGGCATAGAACGGCTTTCGTTGGATTTATTATTGAGGGAAGCCGGAGAAATATCGAGTCTCGGCATTCCGGCAGTCGCATTATTTCCGGTTATATCACCCGATAAAAAATCCGACGATGCGTCCGAGGCTTTTAATCCGAATGGATTGGTTCAGCGAACTGTCAAAGCACTCAAGACGGCCTATCCGGAACTTGGCGTGATTACCGATATCGCACTGGATCCGTTTACCTCTCACGGTCAGGACGGGTTGATCGACAATAACGGCTATGTGATCAACGACGAAACGGTCGAGGTTTTGATCAAGCAAGCTTTGTCGCATGCCGAAGCTGGGGCGGATATCGTCGCACCATCGGATATGATGGACGGACGGATTGGTGCGATCAGGCAAGCCTTGGAACAACACGCTTACCGTAATACGCGTATTTTGGCGTATTCGGCTAAATATGCCTCGGCATTCTATGGCCCCTTCAGAGATGCCGTGGGCTCGGGCGCCAATCTCGGTAAAGGCAATAAATACAGTTATCAAATGGACCCGGCCAATTCCGATGAGGCGTTGCGCGAAATTGAGTTGGATTTGCAGGAGGGTGCCGACATGATTATGATCAAGCCCGGCATGCCTTATCTGGACATCGTACGCCGAGCGAAAGACCGCTTTGGCGTGCCGACTTTTGCTTATCAGGTCAGCGGCGAATATGCGATGTTGAAGGCGGCGTCATTAAATGGCTGGTTGGATGAGCGTCAAGTCGTGCTCGAATCGTTAATGAGCTTCAAGCGTGCCGGTTGCGATGCCGTGTTGACTTATTTTGCCAAGCAAGCCGCTATGTGGATGCAAGAATAAATCAGGACGAAAAGTTTTTGCCTTGACTGTTCGTAATGAAGAGCGCAATAGCAGTATTTGTGATCTTCAGTTTTCCATGGTAGTCGCTTTTTTAAAGTCCAATTGCCTAAGTGTTTTTTAACAGGCGGGTCTGTATTCTTAACTTAGCAAACGGAGTGATCTCATGTCCGAAGATACGCTGTTTACAGAAAAACGAAAATTTCAGATCGAAGAGGGTATTCTGGTTTTGTTACTGGCGCTTTCAATGACCGGTATCGGTATTACCGATTACTCGCCGGCCGACGGCTATGTCTATTGGTTGATTATGATTATCATATTTGCGATCTCGGCGATGATTATTGCTTGGCTGCAATCGAAGCATAAAGCTAACGACGTCAAAAATATTTTGCGGGAGCAAACGCTGCATTGGGGCGTTTCGATGTTGATTGTCGCGGCAGCATTTTTTATTCAGCAATCCGACCAATTCGATGAATCAAGCGCGGGTATCGTTATTCTTTTGATTTTGTCGCTGTCGACAATACTGGACGGTATCAGAATCGGTTGGCGCTTCAGTCTGGTCGGGATTTTTCTCGGTTTGTCAGCAGTCGTTACATCGTTTATGCAGAGGGCAATCTGGATAGAGCTGTTGATGGCAATGGGCATTGTGGCTATTACAATACTCTGGGAAGTTTGGCAACATAAAAGACAATTATGATGATGCAGATCGATCAATATGCCGTATTTGGGAGCCCCATTAAGCACAGCAAATCCCCCCGTATTCATCAGGCCTTCGCCGAGCAAACAGGGCAACAGTTGTTTTATACCGCCCAAGAAGTTACGGCCGAATGCTTTGAATCCGAAGTTACGGCATTTTTTAGCAAAGGCGGTAAGGGACTAAATTGTACCGTGCCGCTAAAGGAACTGGCATGGCGATTCGCCGATCGAAAAACCGAACGCGCGGATTCTGCAAAAGCGGTCAATACGCTGGCGCTTCAGGCGGATGGTTCGATATTAGGCGATAACACGGACGGTATAGGTTTGGTGACCGATTTGATCGTCAATCATGAGATTACGCTAAACGGAAAAAAAC
>SLIO01000367.1 GCA_007135635.1 Methylomicrobium sp.
CGGTGAGAGCGGAACCGGTAAAGAAGTTTTCGCCAGAGCGATTCACGACCTCAGCGACCGGGCTAAAAAACCTTTCGTACCGGTCAATTGCGCGGCAATCCCCGAAAATCTGTTGGAAAGTGAATTATTCGGATATGAAAAAGGGGCATTCACTGGTGCCGTCAAACAAACCAAAGGCAAAATAGAATATGCCGACGGCGGCACTTTTTTTCTCGATGAAATAGGCGATCTACCTTTTAATCTTCAATCGAAATTATTACGCTTCATTCAGGAGAGAACAATTGAGCGCTTAGGCGGTCGAGGGGAAATACCAGTCGATGTTCGCATTATTTGCGCAACGCACCAAAACATTCAAAACCTAATCCAACAAACCGAATTTAGAGAAGACTTGTATTATCGCATCAGTGAAATGACCATTAATATCCCTCCGCTCAGAGAACGAGAAGGAGATGCCCTTATCATCGCAACCGCCTTACTGAGAAAATTTAACGACCAACATAAAAAATCGATTAGGGGTTTTACCAAGGAAGCTGCTCAAGCCATCGAAACTTATGAATGGCCTGGAAATATTCGCCAATTGGAAAATAAAATCAAACGTGCGGTCATCATGGCGGATGAAGCGTTGATAACGCTTAAAGACCTAGAAATGGACGGCGGTAACCATGAGGCACTGCCGCTTAATTTAAAAGAAGTTCGGGAAGCGGCCGAAACGCTTGCGATAAAAAGAGCGCTGAACTTCTCGAACCATAACGTTTCGAATGCGGCAAAGCTATTAGGCATTACCCGCCCGACGCTTTATTCCTTACTCGGCAAATACAACATCGTTTTGGGCGATTAATCGCATTGAAAAACGATATAGCCCCGGTAGCGGAACGTTTGCGTTCTTGCACGTTCTTCCTTATGCTTGTTGCTAATATTCACAACATAAGCAATTAAATCATGAGTGCAAAAATCATCGATGGTAAAGCGGTCGCATTGGAAGTCCGTAAAAAATGGAAACAACGCGTAGCTCAACTCAAAGAAAAAGATATCCTGCCGGGCCTGGCTGTTATCATTGTCGGCGATAATCCTGCCTCTCAAGTCTATGTACGAAATAAAATCAAAGCCTGCCACGAAGTCGGCATTTATTCGGAATTGATCGATTTGCCTGAAGATATCAGCGAAGCCTTATTGCTATCGGCTATTGAGCGTCTCAATGATAATCCGTCAATCCATGGGATTTTAGTACAACTGCCGCTGCCCGACCATATCGACGTCAACAAAGTACTCGAAACCATCGATGCCGATAAGGACGTGGACGGTTTTCATTTATATAACCTGGGCGCATTGATGGCTGGTAACACCATATTCCCGCCTTGCACACCCTACGGTGTGCAATGTCTGCTTGAATATTGCGACATCCCGATTGAAGGCCAAAATGCCGTCATCGTCGGGCGCAGTAACATCGTTGGCAAACCGATGGCGCTGATGCTGCTGCAAAAAAATGCGACGGTCAGCATTTGTACCTCGAAAACTCGTGATTTAAAACAATTCACCTCATTGGCCGACATACTGGTTGTCGCAACCGGCAAACCCAATTTAATTACAGCGGACATGGTCAAACCCGGCGCCGCAGTCATTGATGTCGGCATCAACCGGCTAGAGGACGGAAAATTGGTCGGCGATGTCGATTTCGAAGGCGTCAAAGAAGTCGCAGGGTACATCACGCCGGTACCGGGAGGCGTCGGCCCAATGACAATCACGATGCTGGTCGCCAATACCGTGATTGCAGCCGAACAGGCGCATAGATAAATCTTACAATCTCGCGCTGGGGCGCGGAGGTAATAGTTTGTTATTCGCTGTTTTTCTTATCCCCACGATCCTACTCCCTTTTGATTGAAAAACCGACTAAGAATAAAAGGCATGGGATGTGTCTATCGAGGACCGCAGTAAACCCATCCATGGGGGCTTGACGGCAGCTATCCCTGCTGCCGACATCCTCGCTAGCTTACACCCCACACCCTCATAAAGTCAGCCATTTTTTGAGTATAAAGGGAATAAGGCTGTGAAAGTATTGGCGAATACATCATAAAAATTTATTTGCCATGAAAGTAATGAAGAAAAAGAAAAAATCAACGACCTAATTCTTCATGTCACTTCATGGTTAGTTCGTTATATTGAATACTTTCACCGCCTCGAGAGCGAGGGAACGCTGAAAGAATAAACTCCGCGCCTCCGCGCGTGAAATAACTACTCGACTAAAAAGCCGTCGACTTTTTGAAAGCCGCGCGGCAAATGCAAACCTCGTTTCGATCTTGCGCCGGTGTAATGCTCGATGTCCTGTCTTTTCAGCGTCAAAGTGCGTTTTCCGGAAATGAGCTTCAATTCGCTTTGTTCGGAAATCACGGCCATTGCCGTGACAGCGTCACTACTGCTAGCCAAATCGGCAGGTGGAATTT
Source organism: Methylomicrobium sp. (assembly GCA_007135635.1). Lineage (GTDB taxonomy): Bacteria > Pseudomonadota > Gammaproteobacteria > Methylococcales > Methylomonadaceae > Methylotuvimicrobium. The sequence goes on from SLIO01000367.1 coordinate 2,439, forward strand.
GAATCAGCTTATTGCCTTTGCCACGAGGTAAGGCCGGTAGCTCCGTAACCGGAAAAATCAACAACCGGCCCTGTAGCGTCGCAATCGCCAGCAAGTCGCTGTCGTGTTGCACGCGTACCGGCAACAAGGTCTTCGCGCCCACCGGTAACGTAATGACCGTTTTACCGGCTTTATTCTTGCTGAACAAATCCTTCAATTGCACCCTGAAGCCGTAACCGGAAGAGCCGACCAGCACATACCAATCTTCCGAATTACCGGCTAATAAACCGATGAATAAGGAACCCGCGGGCGGATTGAATCGGCCGGTCAGCGGTTCGCCCTGACTGCGCGCCGAAGGCAAATCGTGGCTCGCGGTTACATAAACGCGTCCGGTCGAATCCAATACATAAACCGGCTGAGTCGTGCGGGTCTTAACCGCATGTAAAAAGCCATCACCGGAACGGTAACTCAAGCTTTCGACATCGATGTCATGACCTTTCGCGGCACGAATCCAGCCTTTTTGCGA
>SLIO01000097.1 GCA_007135635.1 Methylomicrobium sp.
CTAACGGAGCGGATTTTTATTTCCGGCTTATAGAGTAATAGAAAACGCCCACTACAAACCGGGCGTTTCTGTGCGGAGCTTCTTCAATCGCAGCTGAACGGATGTTCCAGCATTATGGTTTCGTCACGGTCGGGACCTGTGGATAGAATTGCTACTTTGACGCCGACCAATTCTTCAATACGTTTGATATAGGCTTTCGCGTTTTCCGGCAACTTATCGTATTCGGTTACGCCTTCGGTGCTGTCGATCCAACCCGGCATTTCCTCGATAATTGCTTCACAAGCTTGATAGCGGTCGGCGCCTAATGGTGCCGTCTCGGTGATTTCACCATCCAGTTTATAAGCGGTGCAGATGCCTATTTTTTCGAGGCCGTCAAGCACATCCAGCTTAGTCAGACAAATACCGCTCAAGCTGTTCAATTGCGCGGATTTGCGCATCGATACCGCATCGAACCAACCGGTCCGGCGTTTGCGACCAGTCGTTGCGCCGAACTCATGACCTTTCACCCCGAGGTGCTCGCCGATATCGTTCAACAATTCGGTCGGAAAAGGACCGTTGCCGACCCGCGTCGAATAAGCCTTGGTAATTCCCAACACATAATCGAGATTCAACGGGCCGACGCCAGTGCCGGTCGAAGCGCCACCGGCTGTCGTATTCGACGATGTGACATAAGGATAGGTGCCATGATCGATATCGAGTAATGCGCCTTGCGCGCCTTCAAACAATATTTTTTTGCCGGCAGTTTGGTATTTTGAGAGCACGTCACCGACATCGGCCAACATCGGCTTGAGTTCTTCGCCTTGAGCCAGAACTTCGTCGAGTGCTTGGTTGAAATCGACCGCATCGACTTTATAATAATTAGTCAGCATGAAATTGTGATAATCCAGCAACTCTTTCAGCTTGTCGCTAAAACTACCGACATCGAACAAATCCCCTGCACGTAAACCTCTACGGGCGACCTTGTCTTCATAAGCCGGACCGATACCGCGACCGGTCGTACCGATGGCCTTGTTGCCGCGCGCCAGTTCACGAGCCTGATCAATCGCGACATGAATCGGCAGGATTAACGCACAGGCTTCGCTAATCAATAAGCGATCCTTGACCGAAATGCCGGCTTTCTCGAGAATTTCAATCTCTTCAAGCAGCGCATTCGGCGCCAATACCACGCCGTTGCCGATCATGCATTGCACATTTTTTCGCAGAATACCGGACGGTATCAAATGCAAGACGGTCTTTTGCCCTTGAATAACCAAGGTATGCCCCGCATTATGACCGCCTTGAAAACGGACGACTGCATCCGCTTGATCGGTCAATAAATCGACCAGTTTACCTTTTCCTTCGTCACCCCATTGAGTGCCGATGACTACAACATTTTTTCCCATGATAATTCCAAATTAAGCGATAGCCTTAACAATCCAGCCGTTATTATTTTTTTCCAAGATCGAAGTAAACCCGAGCTCTTTGTAGCTTTCAGTCTGTCCGGGTAATTCCCGAATGACGATACAGCCTTCAGCGCGTAAATCCCGGATTTTTTCGGCCAACTCACTGTCGTCGAAAGCGGGTGCATAAATCATATCCGGCTGCTCGAGTGGAATAATATCCTTGCTCAATGCCGATAACAGCTTCAAGTCGGCGCTAAAGCCCGTGGCTGCGCGGGCCCTGCCGAAGACTTCGCCGATATTATCGTAGCGTCCGCCTCTAGCTATCTCGCGCCCGACAACCGGCACAAAGGCAGCAAATACCACCCCGGTATGATAACGATAACCTCTGAGTTCAGCTAAATCGAAACTCAGCGGCAAATCAGGAAAAGACGCAGCCAGCTGATCGGCAATCACTTGCAAATCGGCCAATGCCTGTTTGACTGCATCGCCCGCATCGGCAAACACTACCCTGGCTTTATCGAGTATTTCGTAGCCACCGTTTAGCTCGGGTAGTTTCAACAACATCGATTTCAGGGCATCGTTGGTAGGTAAATTATCTATCAATTCGCGAACTTCTGGCCGAGCTTTACGTTGCAACGCATCGAACAACGCAACTTCTTGAACGGAATTTAATTCCGCCTGTTTCGATAAGGCGCGATAAATACCGACATGGCCCAAATCGAGATGAACATTTTTCAAGCCCGACATCGCCAACATTTCCAGCATTAGCGATATGACTTCGACATCGCTCTCCCGTCCTTCATGCCCGTAAAGCTCCGCACCAATCTGCATTGGGCTCCGCGTTTTTTCTAACGGGTCGCCGAGCGTATGCAATACCGTACCGACATAACATAAGCGGGCCGGCGCACAATTATTAAGATTATGTGCGTCAATACGGGCAACTTGCGGCGTCATATCGGCTCGAATACCCAGCATTTCGCCGCTCAATTGATCGGTTAATTTAAAAGTTTGGAGATCTAAATCATGACCGGACCCGGTCAACAGAGAATCCAAATAATCGATCATCGGCGTGATGACCAGCGAATAACCCCAACATGAAAAAACATCCAATAACTTGCGCCTGAGGTTTTCCAGATGCTTGGCTTCAGCCGGCAAGACCTCTTCGATACCGTCCGGTAAAAGCCAAGTATTTTTTTGTTGCATTTTTTACGTATCCACTCAAACAAAACGCCCCGTAAAGACGGAGCGTTAGCGTTGTCAACTGTTCAATCGAATTAATTGAATATTAATTTTCCAGTCTTTATTTCTGAGACTTGAAGTACTTAAAGAATTCCGATTCCGGGTCAATGACCATCAAGCGATCAGGATCGTTAAATGTATCTTTATAGGCATTGATACTACGGTAAAAGCTATAGAATTCAGCATCTCTTGAAAACGCTTTAGCATAAGTATCGGCCGAAATCGCATCGCCTTCGCCTCGTAGTTTCTCGGCTTCTCTAAAGGCTTCGGCAAGTATTACGACACGTTGTCTATCGGCATCGGATCGTATGCGTTCAG
>SLIO01000348.1 GCA_007135635.1 Methylomicrobium sp.
ACAATTTACTGTCGAAGTATTTGGAACATGTCGGCGTATTCCCGCACGATCATCCCCGTTTATTCGCGATCCTGGCCAGCCAAATCCTGCGCGGGCGTAAAGTCATTATCTTTCCCGAAGGCGGCATGGTCAAAGACCGGCGCGTGATCGATAAAAAAGGCGAATACAGCATTTATTCTCGCATGACCGGACTTCGGCGTAAGCATCACACAGGCCCTGCCGTACTGGGCCAAGGGGTCGAGGCCTTGAAGGCGGCGATTCGTCATGCCTTCAAAACGAAAAACAAAGAGCGCTTGCTTCACTGGCAGTCCCTGCTCGAGCTCGACAGCTTGGATCAATTAATGGCGACCGCGCTAAAACCGACCCTGATCGTCCCGGCCAACATCACGTTTTATCCGATCCGCAACTCCGAAAACTTACTGTTCAAAAGTGTTGAATTGTTTTCGAACACGATGAACCTGCGGCAAACCGAAGAACTTTTGATCGAAGGCAATATCATGCTCAAGGATACCGACATGGACATCCGCATGGGCGAACCGGTCAATCCTTGTTGCGTCTGGGATTGGCGCACGCATTGGATCATGGACAAAACGGCGCCGCAAATACGCGAGCCGGACGATGCGTTCAATTTGACAAGCGCGCCGAGAAATTGGAAAGAACGCCTGCTCGGCTATCTATTCGTCAAAAATGCAAGCTGTTCGCGCAATCAATACATGAAAGCCATTTATGCCAACGTGACGGTGAATCTGAGCCATCTGGCCTCAACGCTGATCATGAGCAACATCGGTTCAGGATTCAAGTATATTGAAAAATGCCGATTTTATACCGTACTTTATATCGCGATAAAAAATCTGCAAAAAAATCCTGACATTCATTTACACCGGAGCCTGTTGAACCCTGACGATTACAGCGATCTAGCCCATTGCGTCAACGACCGCTTCGACCATTTCATCTGTATCGCCAAGGAAGCGCAACTGATTTTCGAACAAAACGAGTGCTACCATTTCTTGCCGAAACTCTGTGAAGACCACGACTTCGACCAGATCCGTCTGGAAAATCCGATCGCGGTCTACAATAACGAAGCGGCGCCGCTTAGCACCGTGCGCGATACGCTTTTAGCCGCCGACCAAGCCTACGCCAATATGGCTCCCGAACAACTAGCGGCCTGGCATTTCGACGACGAACTGATCGCGCTAGCCTACGAACAGCGAACCTATAGCACGCTGCAAAACGGCGCGATCAAACAACACGAAAGCGCAATAGCCGACCCGTCTCCATTCTTGATGAAACCGGCCCAAACCAACGGCATCGGCATTCTGTTGATACACGGCCTGTTGGCTAGCCCCGCGGAACTCCGCGATTACGGCCGCAAACTGGCGAGCCAAGGTTTCACGGTGCTGGGTATTCGCTTAAAGGGCCACGGCACTTCGCCCAATGCATTAAGAGATTTGAGCTATGAACAATGGTTCGACAGTGTGCGCAAAGGCTTCACGATTCTCAAAGCGCATTGCGGAAAAATCGTCTTGATCGGATTTTCAACAGGCGGCGCCTTGGCGCTCAAACTTGCAGCGGAAAACCGTCCCGAAATCGCCGGTGTTGTCGCGGCTTCGGTGCCGGTCAAATTCATGAATCCGTCATTCATGCTGGTGTCTTTACTGCACAACACCAATAGCCTGGTACGCTGGCTGTCTTCTTTCGAGGGCGTTAAACCGTTCATCGACAACACGCCGGAACATCCCGACATCAATTACTGTAATACGCCGATCCGGGCATTGTTCGAATTACGCCGGCTGATTCAGCATCTTGACGAATTACTACCCGGTATCGAAACGCCGACTTTATTACTCCATGCCAACCGGGACCCGATCGTCGCGCCGGAAAGCGCAGAAACCGTATTCGCTAAATTAGGCGCGACAAGAAAATATTTACATACAATCGATGCCGACCGGCACGGCATTCTGATGGAAAACATCGGCGAGACTTGGTCTGTGATCGACGATTTTTTAAGCTCGCTGCAACAAAATGAGGACGCCGGACACCCCTTGCCGCAAGCCATTACCGAAGAGGAGACAGCATCATGAATAATGTAGTCATCGCAGGATATGCCAGATCGCCGTTCACGCCTGCGGGCAAGGGCGAGTTGGCCCGTGTTAGACCGGACGACTTGGCCGCGCAAGTGGTTAAGTCGCTGGTTAACAAAACCGGCGTCGATCCGAACGCTATCGAAGACCTGATTCTCGGCTGCGCCTTTCCGGAAGGCGAACAAGGCCTCAATCTCGCGCGCCTCGTCGTACATCTGGCTGAACTGCCAATTGCGGTCGCGGGCATGACCGTCAACCGTTTCTGCGGCTCGTCGATGCAAGCGATTCATATCGCGGCCGGCGCGATCCAAATGAACGCCGGCGACGTTTTCATTTGCGCAGGCGTCGAATCGATGAGCCGCGTGCCGATGGGCGGATTCAATACCTTGCCGCATCCGGGGCTCTATAAAAATCATCCGGAAGCCTATATGAGCATGGGCGAGACCGCCGAAAACCTGGCCCGTCACTATTCGATAGACCGCCGGGACCAGGAAGCCTTCGCGTTGGCCAGTCAACGTAAAACGCAGCACGCCCGACAAAACGGCGGCTTTACCGATGAAATCGTGCCGATTCAAACGCACCGAGGCGATCGCATCGATCAAGACGGCTGTCCGCGCCCCGATTCGACTGCGGAAAGCCTAGCCGAGCTCAAACCGGCATTTCTGCAAAACGGCAGCGTCACGGCCGCGACTTCGTCGCCGCTGACCGACGGCGCCGCGGCGGTATTGGTATGCAGCGAGGCCTATGCCGATGCGCACGAACTGCCGAAATTGGCCCGCATCAAATCGATCGCGGTATCCGCCTGCCAGCCCGAAATCATGGGCATCGGCCCGGTCGCCGCGAC
>SLIO01000320.1 GCA_007135635.1 Methylomicrobium sp.
ATTCCAGGCATCGTAATCGATTCCATTGACCACACCGCCGAATTTGTAATGATGCGTATGAAGGGTCGGCTCCAAACCAAACCCTTGCCCACCGTCCTTGGTTTCTCCAGCATACCGCGGCGATACCGTCGTAACAAAGTTGGAATACACGATGCCGCCTTTCATTAAATTTAGGGCATGCGGAACGCGATTATCCAACAAACGATCCTGGTGCAAAAAATACTCAGGCCGATGCAAGCCCGTCGCATTCAGCACAAAGTCACCCGTTACCCCTTGGTGTTTAAAATTGTGAATCGTAAAACATACTCTCGGCTGCCATAAGCCTAAATGCTGATAGATCTCATATAAAAACACCGGCACCAAGGCCGTTTGCCAATCGTGACAATGAATCACATCGGGATGTTTGCCGGATTTCCAAAGAAATTCCAACGCCGCGCGACAAAAGAAGGCATAACGCAACACATCGTCGTTAAAGCCGTAAATCGTGCCTCGATTAAAGAAATTGTCCGGGGAGTGCGGCTCGATGAAAAAACATTTACGCCCATGAACGAAGCCGAACCAAACTGTACAATGAATATGGCCGTTATACCAGGGCACCCAAAGGTCGTCATAGGTTTTGCACAAACCCCAAATATGATCGTAATGCATACAATCGTATTTGGGTAAAATAATTTCGACACTATGTCCACGCAATTCCAATTCACGGCTCAAGCCGGTCACAACATCCGCCAAACCTCCAACTTTCGCCAGGGGCGCCAATTCCGGAGTAATCTGCACGACAAACATATGCGGATAGTCGGGACCGGGTTGATCGTGGTATGGTGCATGATCGACATGCGACATCATGTCGGCAATGGGCTCCGGCGCCGAAGACTCCGGTGTCGGCGCTATTGGCTCTGCCTTTCTATAATCGGTCTGCCTCTGAAACTTTTCCGACGGTAGATCGGGGCTGATGGATAACGCTTGAGCGACCTCAGGCAAAGGCGTGATAAATGTCGTCTTGGGCTCCTTGTATAAGGGTTCGTCGACATTGGAAGACGCCTTAATTTGCGTTTCGCCGGGGGCATCGGACTGGTTAGAGAAGGCTTTTTCGGAAGCTTGGCTAGCCGCCGCCTCCCCCTTCGAAGCAACGTTCTTTAGCACTGTCTCGTTTTTCGGAACAGCTGGCAAAACCGGCGCTGGCGACAATGACTTCGATTCCGGCGCTTTGGTTTCCAATATTTTAGTCTGCCGATCAGATTCGGCCGGCTTATCAGAAATTGAGTTCGCTGATTTATGAATTGGCGCCGGTTTAACTTCCTCTGGAGACTTAGTCTTCGGAGAATCCTTAGCTTCTATTTCGGCTTTTGCCTTCTCTTCATCCTTAGATTGAGTCGACGTCTTGACGTTAGACGCATTCTTGGCTTTTTCGGCAAGCTTGTTTTTTGGAGCGGCTTTAGCTTTTGGCGTAGCCGGAGGCTTTTCCGGACTCGCAGATTTTGGTGTTGCCTTTTTCTCCGACTCCACTTTCGCCACTTTTGTAATCGCGGTTTTAGGTGAAGACGTGACCTCCGAAGCCGTTTTTGCTTTCGGGATCGTTATAGATTCCGGCACCGTTTTGGATTCAGACGACAGATTAGACTTCGGCGCATCATCTTCCAAAATCGACTTTTCCATTGTCGAAGACTCGGCTTTAGTGTCGTCTTTTACCGTGGACGCAGCAGCGCTTGAATTCTGTACCTCCGGCACTGCATCCGCCTCGGGCGTTAGCGCCGCTTGTTTCTCTGTAGTCGGCTTTTCGGACGCCTTAACCGTTGTCGCTTTTTTTGTCGAGCTTCTGGTTTTAGTTGTGTTTTGCTTTGCCATAAATCAGACCTATCATGCCAATTAAAAGATTTACCATCCCTCTGCCCTTAGCTTTAGTATGTTGTCCGCGGTTTTGTTTTATAAGTCCGAAAATCAAGCATCGGAAAAATATCATCCATCACTTCTAACGCCGTCAAATAGTGTTCGTTCATTGTATGCGTGCGGACGCTTTCTTGCAGATAATTAAATCGAGCTAAATGGTCGAGGATGCGCTTTTTAGCGTAATCAACGGTCGTCCCTGATTTCATAATGAACGGCCAATCCGAAGCCTGCGCCAATAATAACGACCGAGCCGCCTGATTCAGGGCACGCTCCTCCAAGGAACAGCGGGGGACTTGTTGAAACTCTTCGGCCAACTCCTCCATCAACATCGCCGATTTGTGTAAAACGGGATAAATCCAGGCATTGGTTTCATTGAGCCAGTATCCGGAATACCCCTGCTCGCCCCAACTCGATGCCGAAGGCGTTGCGATTTGCAAGTTTTGAAAACGCGCCAAATAATCGCCGCCACTGACCAACTGCATGCCTGACTTATTGCCGCCGGCTAGGCGCAATAAAAACTCCAACCATTGCGGCCCTTCAAACCACCAATGACCGAATAGCTCAGCGTCGAAGGGAGCCACGATGATCGGCGCTTTCCCCATACGATAACTCAAATCGTCAAGCTGTCGCTGGCGTTTCAAATAAAAGTCTTGAGCATGGCGCCTCGCTTTCATCAATGCCCGGCGCGGCCGATAAGCCGCTTTCTGGCCATCTCCGCCAGTCACCCGATGATATTTGATACCGACGGGTACACGAATCGTTTCATCCAATAAATACGGCGCAAGATAACTCTCGGGAATATTGTAATCATAACCGATGTCACAATGATATTCACGATAGTCGCTATCTCCCGGATACCCTTCCTGCGCACTCCAGACTTGGCGTGACGATTCGGGATCTCGGGCACAAGCCGCCACACCGTTAGCGCATACAATCGGCGCATAGACGTTATATTCAGATTGCGGGCTTGCTTGAGTCAAGCCATGACTATCGACAAAAAAATAACGAAGACCGGCCTCATCAAGCAGTACCTCCA
>SLIO01000037.1 GCA_007135635.1 Methylomicrobium sp.
AGCAAAAATCTGCCCTGCCGCCGACACCTGTCAATCGAGCAACCGTACCCTCCTTTCAACCATTGGCGCGATATTGAAAAAAGGAAAGTTATTCAAAGTGGTTCCTGGGGTTTCATGTTGGTTTTAAATTCAAAAGCATCAACTATTAACGCGAACATAGCCTTGAAAAAGGGGGATTGAGGGGGATTTATTTAAAAAATCTCCACTAGCCCCTCGGCAACTGCTCCTGCGTCGCCTAAAGCGCCTACTGTTGGTGCCCTACCTCCTGCATCCGTGCAGTCGTCTTTTTCAAAGAGGGGGACTGAATACTTACCTTGAATCACCCATTAGGTGAGCAACTTGCAAGGTATAACCGATAGAAAATGTTCGTGATTTTCGTGTGATTCGTGGACAAAATACTTTTTATAGGTTTATAAATAACGGCGAACGCTAAAACGGTGGAACGAGATACAAACAGGGCGTCACTGTCGTCTGTCAATTAATTATTGCTGATTTGCGTAGCCGGTACTTTGCTCCACAGCAAGCGCTCAAAGCCGATCGCAACTACGGCGAAACCGTGCAATTGTGCTTCAGGATAGCGTTGCTGCAGGTCGTGCATATACTCCCGTGCCTGGGATTCGGCTTCGGCCAAGCGGTCCGAGACCTTTGACAGTCCGGCGAGTAGTTTAGCAGTCGATGCACGAACTTGTTCGGCTGTCAGTCCCGTTTCGGTGAGTTTTACGTATTTGAATTCCAACACCAGGTCCAAGGCCTGAAACCGGCGCATGTCGGGTCGGACGATCAGGCTCAAGTCGGCATAACGCCGCCGGGTTTCGGTTTCCGAGACCATCATGTATAGATGGTCGTTGTAGAGCAAGGTCATGAATGCGACCTTGATCGTCAGTTCGTTACTCCAACGGTAATCGCGGTTGGATAGTATCGAGAAATAGCGCTGTTCGATGAAATCGCAGAGGGAGTGCAGGTCGCCGGTGGAAATAAATCGCTCGACGGCGCGGTCGATGTCCTCACGTGCATCGAAATCGGGCCGCAACAGGCATTCGCGCAAGCGTTCGATATAAAGCTTACGGGCAACCAGATTGGGGATCGTCAATAATTGTTTACCCAAATGGCTTGAATCTGACGTAAGAGTCAGCATCCCGAAATAGTACAACAGCGAAAGCATGAAGGTTTGATCCTTAACGCCGTGAATCATATCCTCGACACCGAAGCGTTCGGATAACTGCTCGACCGCCAACGGCTCGTCTCCGCCCAGGGCCTTGACAATGATATCCTCGCCGTGCGGCAATCCGGCGAGGTATTGCAGCTTGTTGCGGTCCATCGCCAGGTTTTCGTCCAGTAAGTTGCGCGGATAGGCGCCGGAGTCCAGCCATTGATCGACGAAATACAGCGTCAATGTCGGGTTGTAAATGCCTTGGCCGCTGTTCTGTGCAAACCGGTAGCCGTTGTAAAAAGTTCTGACTGTTGCCAGTGCCTCATCGGCGCTCGGTAACGGCATGGCGGCTTGCAATAATTGACGGACTTCGTTCTCGGTAAAACCGCACAGATCATTGAACCGAGCATTGAGATAAATGTTTTTGGCCACATTATAGCCGCTAGTCATATCGCTCATCACGACTGGCGAGACACCGGTGATAAAGACCCGTTCGAGCCCCAAACCGCCAGCCGCCGACTTGATGTTTTTGAAAACCGTTTTCAACAAACCTTCGCCTTGCAGTAAAGCGCCGTAATGACTGTTGTTCGTCATCATCACTTCATTGGCGAAGTTGTCGTATTCGTCGATCAACAGATAAAGAGGCCGTTGCGTTTTATTAACGGCTTGCAGCAGTCGTCCGAATGAATATAAAGCATCGTCCTCGTTCAATTTAACGTCGAGCTGATAGCGTTCGGCACAGTCGGCGATCGCCAAATTGAGATATCCGTGAATCGCCGAGTGGATAGTGTCGAGATCACCGTAGGCGGCAATTCTTGAAAAATCCCATTTCAAAATGAAAAACCGGTTCCGCAATGGCGTCGGATTACGGCCGACCGCCAAATCGCCGAACAGTTCGCCGAACGCATCGGCCTTGTTGACGTCGTAATAATTTTCCAGCATCGACAGCAACAAACTTTTACCGAAACGGCGCGGGCGCAAAAACACCAATTGATGCCCGGCTGCCTCGAGTTGCTCGATGCGGTCGGTGCGGTCCTGATAGAAAAAGCCTTCGAGCCTGAGCCGTTGAAAATCGGCAAGGCCGTAAGGTATTTTGAGCGGAGTCATGAGAATCAACCGGTTAACTTTAAACACGGTCATCATAAGGGTGTTCGGGGAAAAACCGCAACATGGAAAACGCACAGATGCGATAAGGTGAAATTTCTTCGGCGGAAATTAGCAGAAAAAAGCAGGGGATTGGGAATAAGATTAAATAGGCTAGTTGTGTGAATCGAGTTATTTCATCCGACCCGGATGTTTGAAGTTGCCGTGTTTTATTATCGAAACGTTCATGACAGGATTGAAAATCCCATCCTACTCAAGGGCTTCGCAATACGCGTTTCAAGGCAATCTCCCACAGATGCTAGTCGGAGAATAAGCAAGTACTCCTGTGGCATCATTTATGAATCGATCTGCGACACCATTTATGCATCCGCGGTGTAATTCATAAACGTCGGAATTTTTAGCTGGAGGATTTGCAAAAGCCTAATTGTCAAATGTAAGGCTTGACCCCGATTTTCTAAGGCTTGACCCCGATTTTCTAAGGCTTGACCCCGATTTTCGAATTCTTCGTTCCGCTGTCGAAGACTCCTAATAAGCCAGGGCAAACGCATTAAAACACTTTAGAAAATCAAATAGTTAAAATATTCCTTTTTTCCTGGTTAACTATAAAGATTTAGTTTATTTGAAACCTAAATAAGGCTTTGTGTCGCTATCGCGACGCTTTA
>SLIO01000113.1 GCA_007135635.1 Methylomicrobium sp.
CGATGCCGGTCAACAGGTTAGCGGCGCTGTTGGACATCGACACCGACCCTCCGTGAACATCCATGATGACGAAACGGTCTTTCAAGGCTTCGCATTGCGCCAACGCCCGATTGTGTAAGGTCGCGAAGTCGCTGATACCACTGAGAAACTGTGCTTCCGGAAATATGATCAAGGTCGGTTCGTCCGCAGTTTCCAATGCTTCCAATCCTGCCTCCAGTTCGTTTCTAACCAGATCACCGCCCAAATCCTTATAAGGGTTGACCGAAACGATATAGCAAGGTCCGCCACCGTTCGCGAAAAACAATAGCAGCGCATAATACATAACATGTTTCGAACGGTTGCCTTCCGCCAATGTCGCAACCGCCGTTTGTGTCAATATATTTCCGTCTTCGTCCTGCGTTTCGTTGAGCGTCACGACTATTGCCTCCTCGGGTTGGGGACCGCCGAAAAGACTTTCGTATTCAACCAGCGAGGCAATACGCGTCGGTTTGAGATGAAGGTCGTCATCAACGAATTCCATGGCCTTTTCGGTATAGCCGATAAAGGCGGGAATCGCGGTTTCGACCGGTGCAATGGACGGAGGGAATTTCGGGATTTCCTCGATATAAACGCCTGGAGTTTTATACGCTGTAGCCATGATAATTACCGATTCATATTAAAGATTACTCATAAATCTCCGAAACGAGTTTAATCACTCTATCGCCGCTTAAAACCGGCTTGACTGAGTTTTCGGAGGGTTTGCGGCGATTGCCGGCATTGCCGAAATAAGTTGAGGGCAATGGCTCGGCGGTTTCGAATTCCAAGGAACCGTTGCTTTGGTTTAAATAATGCCAAAATGTCGAGCGATTTTTTAGTCGCACATGAAACGAAGGCGGGGTTTGCTTTGCCCTGCCCTGACTATCGATCAAACTGAATCGGCTATCGCCCGGTCTTTCGGCATGCAAGCGAATCAGCGCAAATACATCCTTCGGCAGATTCGAATCCAAGGCAATACCGCGAAAAACCGCGCCCTCCATCTCCGGCACTGCCATTACCGGAACATCGCCTTGATGCACATAAACCGGCCAAAGCCCGGCTTGATCGGTAATCGTATGAAGCAGATCGCCCGGCTGATCTGCGATAAGCTGTGTCAGTGCATTGCCCGATAAGCCTATCGCTTCGACGGGATCGTCATTAGCAATCGCCGGAAATTCCTTGGATAAAAAAAGGACTTCATCGTTGCCGGCGCCTCTAGAAGCACCGGTCAAATTCGATAAGACCGGTACGTTTTCCTTGTACAAATAACGTTTGCCTAGTTCGGCATCGAAAAAATCGACGATGCGTTGCCGTCTCAGCGTCAACGCGGTGTAATTAATGAATGCCGGGGTGCGCACGATAACCGCAAACTCGAAAAGCGCATCGCTAGCGATAACAGCCTCTTCCGGAACCGCCGCGATCACGCCTAAAGTGCTATTGATCACAATAGCCCGATAGGCTTTCAGTTGCTTCTCTGTCTTTGGGGTCGGACGAATCTCAAGAAAGGTGCGGACATCATATGACGATAAGCGCTGTTGTATTTTCAGCGGGTCGGCGATCGAATCGAATACGGTCGCGCCATCGTCCAGCCAATAGTGATGCAGCACCTTCACTTCAAAGAGGCGCCGATATTTAACGCGAATTTGCTCACTCATTGGCGACCGCCAATCCGGATTTATGCCGGAAATCGTGAACGACTTCAGTAATGACGCCCCTCTCGCTTTTGACCGCCCGGAATTTCAAATCCAACATACGCAGTACATAGATCGCGAACGGGTATTGTTTACCGCCCAAGGTTCCCCAGAGGTGATTGACTTCCTCCATCGTCGGAGAATACAGATCGAAAATCAGTTTGAACGATTCGAGTTGATCGAGCGGATTGGCGGGCGCATTATTCGAAATCGACGCTGGATCGACCGTGTCCTGCGTGAAAACGTTTTGCGCCTGAAAGAAGCGTATCGCTCGCGACAGCATCAATAAGGCATTGGTGTAATTACTGTGCGAGGCGACGATCAGTATTTGAAAATTGAGAAAGGTCGGCGGGTTTTCATAGACGGTGCGAAGCGTAACGTCGTTGCGGGTGAAGTGCGGCACGTTCTTTAAAGTTTTTTCTTCCTTGATGTTGACAACCGATAAATAAAGTACATCACGCGGATTCGCGCCCGCCCCGTTTCCGAAGCCGTCGGCCAAGTTCCCCAAGCGACAGACATTCATGACATCCGCCCCGTAATGGTCGGTTAAATGCCGATTGAGTTCGTTCAGGACTATCGTCAGAGCATGTGCGATCATGCAGCGCTTCCTATTACCGAATTTATTCATTGAACAGCTTTTTCATGAATAAACGGCAAAAACGATGCCATGCTCGACGAATCGATTAAAAATACAAATTCTTGATAAATATAAGAAAATATTAGAATGAATTCGTCACGTTTCGCTCTCTGTAACAACAGCCTGTTACAGAGAGCGAAGGAAGGCTTATCAATCGAATAGAATATACTTTATTAACAGAGACTTGAAATCTGTAACATTAAGGTGTTACAGACTGTGACAGTTGTATTCGAAATAGGACTTAGTAACCCAGTCCCGAGCGTTTCGAGCAAAGCCTAAGCAGTTCCAAAAGTTTGGAGCGGGTTGAACAACCCGCCCCATGAGTTGATTTTCAATAAAAAAATTTGTCCTGATATCGTACCTTTGGACAATTGACAGAATCTTTATTTAATCTCTAAGATCTCACCTAGGATTTGGCCCAGGCGTTTACTAAGGAGCTGTCAATGGCCAACAGGATTGAGCCAGTTTTGGCCATTTAAATTGAGCCACTTTTCCAGGGTTACGATGCTTGATTTAGCTTTGATTTGAGTCGATAACTTTCCCCTCCTAGCATAAAAATGTGTGAATGATGGA
>SLIO01000366.1 GCA_007135635.1 Methylomicrobium sp.
CAATGTAGTCGGAGACAAGCCTGTAATAAACGGTGCATGCGATGCGGCGGAAATTTTCGCAATTTGATTCAAGAGTTCGACGTCGGGTGGTGAATGATCGAAATAATAGTCCCCCATTAAACAGCCGAAGGGTTCGCCACCAAATTGACCATATTCTTCTTCATACAATTTTTTGAACAAAGGACTCTGATCCCAAGCCGTCCCTTTAAACTTCTTGAGCGTCTTACCCAACTCGTTCTTTGAGATGTTCATGACCCGAATTTTAAGCATCTCGTCGGTTTCGGTATTGTTGACCAAATAATGCAGTCCCCGCCAAGTACCTTCTAGTTTTTTAAAATCTTCATGATGAAGTATTTTGTTGATTTGTTCGGTCAGTTTACTGTCGATTTGCGCGATGATAGACTCGATTGAAGCTATCGCATCGTCGGATACCAACGAAGTGTCTTTTAAGACAAATTCGGCCAGCGTCTGAACTGCATTTTCGACTTCTTGTTTCGCTCGATCGGATTTCGGTTTAAATTCTTTGTTCAATAACGCCGAAAAATCACTGACTTCAGCGACCTCTCCGGTCGTTACTTGCGCTTCTGTTGCCTGTTCTGCTTCAGCCATGGTTTACTCTCCCCCTTCCTCGGTTTTTGCTTCGGCTGTATCGGCCGGCTTTGGCGCTGCGGTCAGCGACTGCAATAAAGCCGGATCATTGATTACTTTCGCTATCAATTCCTCGGCGCCGCCTTTACCGTCCATGTAAGTTACCAAATTAGCCAATTGCGTTCTAGCTTCCAGCAATTTATTGAGTCCATCAACTTTTCTTGCCACGGCCGCAGGCGAAAAATCATCCATGCTTTCGAAAGTAAGATCAACATTCAAATTGCCTTCGCCTGTTAAGGTGTTGGGTACCGTAAATGCGACCCGAGGCTTCATTGCCTTCAATCGTTCATTGAAATTGTCGACATCGATTTCGAGCATTTTTCGGTCCGCGACAGGGGCCAATGGATCAGCGGGTTTTCCCGACAGATCCGCGAGTACTCCCATCACGAAAGGCAGTTGAACCTTTTTTTCCGCGCCATAGAGTTCGACATCGTATTCGATTTGTACTCGCGGCGCGCGATTACGCGCGATAAACTTTTGACTGCTTTCAGCCATTTAAAACCTCCTCGATAGAAATTTGTAAGAAAAATTCCGAACCTAATTTATTCATCTTCATTCTTAGCCCCCATGATGATACTAGCCTGGCTAACGCCGTCCGGCGCGATATCCATGAGTGCATCCATGAAACTTTTTCCGACTAGACGCTGCGCCCGCTCAAGAAGCAACGGTACAGGACTCGACGGTTCTTTTTTTTTGTAATAGTCGCAAATCAACTTGAGCGCATTGATGACGTCTTGACTGTTGTTGATCGCTCCTGATATCGACTTTTGGGAGGCTTGAGGTTTGCTTGCTATCTCGCTTGTGTTTTCGATCTCGGACGACGAGGTTTCGATTTCGTCTACCCCGCGTGACTCAAGCCAGCCCGATAACAAATGCACGAACTCTTTCAATAAGTGCCTAAGCGCATCGAAGTTAGGAGCATTATTGATACCTACTTGCTTAGTAACGAAGTCTTCCAAACTATTCAGGCTGTCGGTGCTTGCCACGATCGATGCCAAATTACTTTGTAATGCAATAATATCGCTATCTTGGACGGCGCCTTCGATAGTCCCTAATTTCGGCGCATTCTCACCCTCGGAAACCGTCATTTTCTCGGAGGCTATCATGACATCGCGAAAACAAAAACGGCCTAATGCTTTCGACTCGACTAAAGCGACAAGCTGCAAAGGACGCAACATCGTTTCATGATCGCATAAAGCCATCAAAATATTGACGCGTTCCGTCGGATCGTTGTCGTCATCGGGATCGAGCCGAGGATACACAGCGTCCCAGTGCTTTGCGGTCAACTTGTCGATTAACTTTAATCCTTCGCTAAGACCGGTAAGTCCTTCGAGTGCAATCAAGGAGCGTAAGTAATAAACCAAAACTCTTAAATCGCGGGTTCGAGCCAATAAGGCTTCGGCGCTTTTTTTAATTTCCCGCCAGTCCGGCGGTTCGGCTTCTTGAATGGTATCGCCGATTTGCTGTTCGGGCTTCCCGATTATGTCTTGCTCCAACGCGATAAAAGCGGGATCGTATTCCAGATCGTCGCCGCAAACATTATCAGGGTTGATATCCTGCAGGTATTTTTCGATATCTATGCTCAATGATCTAACTCCTTAAACCTATGACCAAATGCCTAACCTAGGCCTCAAACTGTTGTCCTGTATCTTATGTCTTTTAGCCACCATTTAATGCCTCATGTACTATCGGTACTAACGACAATCACACTGACGTTGTCCCTAGCACCTCTATCGAGGGTGAGATCAAGCAATGCTCTAGCGCTCGTTTTCAAACTTTGATTAAGCAGTATAGACTCAATTTCATTAAAGCTGAGCTCTTTGTCCAAACCATCGCTACTTAATAAAAACAAATCGCCGAGGCGCACGTCACAGTAGTGGCAATCAAGCTCCAATTCGTCATCCGCCCCGACCGCACGAGTAATGACATTCGATTGTTTGACCGCCCAACCTGCCGAAGAAACGGATTGTTCCGACGCAATATCATTGTCTGCGCAATGATCACGGGTTAGTTGCTCCAATTTGTTATCACGCAAGCGATACAGTCGACTGTCTCCCGCCCACAAAAAAGCACAACGGCTTTGGTTACCGATCAACACCAACACAGTGCTTCCGACGATCGAATCGTTATAGTTTTTATTGGATAGCGTGCGTAATTCTCGATTAACGCGAGCCATACAGCTTCGAACTTCTTCGACATAAGCTTCCAAGGGTTCTCTAGGCGATAATTCTTGCAATCGGTCGACAATCAATTGGCTGGC
>SLIO01000449.1 GCA_007135635.1 Methylomicrobium sp.
CCGGGAGAATTGCTCTGCACTAGGCGATACCGGAATGACAATCCAACGCTCAGAATGCCGGCGCATGGCCGCCAGGTAATCCGGATCGTCTCCGGACCAAAGCGCAAGACTATGATCGAACGCATCGATTAGGTCGCGTACGTCGCCCTTAAGCAGGCCAAAGTCATAGACCATCTGCCCGTTATCAAGAGCATCCGCTTCGAGAAACAGTTCGACCTTGTAAGAATGCCCATGAACCGAATGCGAACAACGCCGTGTACTGCAGCCGCGCACAATATGAGCATTCTCGAATTTGAAGAGCTTACGAATGAGCATCTTCAGCGTTCTCCATAATCACCGCGTAATTATTCACATCCCGCTATGCCAAACAGAAACTACCGCTTATCCCGCTCGATCAATGCATACGCCGAGTGATTATGAATCGATTCGAAGTTTTCTGACTCGACGATATAGGCGCTGAGTCTCGGTTCCGCTTCCAACCGGGCGGCGACATCGCGCACCATGTCTTCTACGAATTTAGGATTGTCGTAAGCGTATTCGGTGACATATTTTTCGTCGGGGCGTTTCAGCAATCCGTATATTTGGCATGAAGCTTCATGTTCGACCAAATCGATCAATTCTTCGATCCAGATGAAGTCATTGATCAGTACCGTCAACGTCACATGAGACCGCTGATTGTGCGCGCCCCGGTCCGAAATGGTCTTGGAACATGGGCAAAGACTGGTGACTGGGACGACGACTTTGATACGCGTTTGCACTTCGCCGCCGGCAATTTCGCCGATCAAGCTCACTTGATAATCGAGCAAGCTGCGCACGCCGCTGACCGGCGCGGCTTTGTCGATAAAAAACGGAAACTGCATTTCGATATAGCCCGACTGCGCATCCAGGCGCTGGACCATTTCTTCGAGCATTGAGCCGAACGATTCGACGCTGATTTCGCGGTCGTGTTGATTCAGAATCTCAACGAAGCGCGACATATGCGTGCCTTTGAAATCGTGCGGCAAATTGACATACATATCGAATAAACCGATCGTATGCTGTTCGCCGACCGACCGATCTTTAACCCGTATCGGATGGCGAATCGCCTTGATGCCGACCTTGTCGATCGCGATACGCCGCGAGTCGGCAATGCCTTGCACGTCGACAATAGAGTTTTCTAAAGAGGGGATGCTTGATTGATTGTTCATTGATGAATTCCTTTAGATAAATATTGAACGCCGGAGTCGATATCTCATTGCCGCAATGCGTTCATGACGGTTTCGGCCAAGGTCTTGATGTCGCCGCCGGCGATAAAGACCAGGCGCCCTCGGTTATCGACATTCTCCCGCAGCGGCATCGGCGCCGGCGGAAACAAATGGCCGGCAATGCCGTGGACCGCCATCGGCCCATCGTGTTCTTCGGTAAAAATCACGCCCTTCACTCTGACGATATGACTTTGCGGGTCGCTGAGCAGTGTTTCAAGCACCGCTTGCAAGCGCGTCCAAGCGACCGGCTGTTCTAGTTGCAACGACACGCTATTAAAACCGTGCTCGGGTAGATCGTCGGACCGAGGCTGAGCGATCGGGCGAAATAGGCTGCCGAAATCGAGCAGCGCTTCCGCTAAACCTGTGTTTTGCGCCGATTCGAGGTGCGCAATCGACGGCGCCAATTCGCTCAGTCGATTTTGCACCCGTTCGACTTGCGCTGCCTCGGCCAAATCGGCTTGGGTCAGTACGAGCTTATCGGCCCAAGCGACCTGCGCTTGAGCTTCGGGAAAACGCGCCAGATACGTTTCGGCGGCTAGCGCCGAGACGGTCGTAATCATGCCTTGATAATGATAGCGCGGCGCCAACCAACGCTCGTTCAACAGCGTATCAAGAATCGGCTCGGGACTGGCCACGCCGCTGGTTTCGATAAAAATACGGCTGAACGGTTTATCCGGTTTGGCATCGTAAGCCATGCGCAGATTTTTCAACATCGGCGCCAACGAGCCGCGCACTTGGCAGCATAAACAACCGCCCGACAGCGTTGTCAACGGAATCTTATGCTCCGCGAGCAGTTCTTGATCGATCGGCGTCGAGCCGAATTCGTTGATGATCACGGCCGAATGCGGTTCGGCGCGGAGTAAGCGATTTAATAGCGTTGTTTTGCCGCTGCCGAGAAAACCGCTCAGCACAATCACCGGTATCCGTTGAATCGTTTTCGAAGAAGTCCGATTCACCGGGCATTCTCCGCCAAATAAGGACGACCACAGGCATGCGCGCGGAAACGTTCGCTATCGGCCTGCCCCGCATCGACGTCGCCGACCGTAAAATTGGCTAGGCCGAGGTTGTAGAAGCGGTCGTAATAGTTTTGCAAATCGCGTTCGATACGCTGATCGAAAAGCGGCTGAACCACCTGTGCCGTTCCGTTGAATCGTTCGACAACCGTGCCATTGTGCACGGCCAGTCGGCCGTTTTTAAACAGCAGTTCGGCATCGGCGAACATCGCCGCCTTATCGGCTTGTTCGCGGTAAACAGCAATATCAGCTATCGCGCCGGGCCGCAAATGCCCCCTATCTGGCAAGCCCAGTAAACGAGCGGCGGCGGTTCGGGTCATCACCGCGATCTCATACAGCGAAAATTCTTTGTCGAGATCCTTCAGCAGCGTCATCGATACCGCGTCCTGATTCAATTGTTCAAGGCATTGCAAGCGGTAATCGCGATCCATCAACAGGCGAATCAGGTAAGGATACATCGTGAACGGCGCGCCGTTCGGATGGTCGGTCGTGAAAAACAAGCGCCACGGATCCTCGGCCAATAAGAAGATTTCCAGGCCGATCAACCATTGCAAACTGTTGACGAAACTCGTTTCTTTGTAACGGTAAGGCACGACGCCGCCGCTGCCTTCGCATTCGGCATCCCAAGCGATCCATTTATTCG
>SLIO01000204.1 GCA_007135635.1 Methylomicrobium sp.
TCCTGTCTATTCCCTTGCCTGACCAAAGACGAAACCGTCACGCCGTCGAAAGCGAACTCGGACAGTTTTTTACCGACCCCCTTGCTCCCCGCTACGATTAAAATAGACCGTAAACCGTCTGCTGTCAGAGTATCCAGATTATCCAAAGACACATCCTCGCCGCGATACAATTCGCGCAGCAGCCGGTAGCGGCCGGCCCGCTGCTGCTGCATGCGGCGCACGACACGATTGAACGGCACATTCAGCAATAACAAGGCATGAGACGCGATCATCAACCCGGCTTCGAGCACCTCCGGCACAACTTCGGTCGCGCCGGCCTGCCGCAATTCGTCTACATGCGTTTCGTCGCGCGTTCGCACCATGACCGGCAAATCCGGGCGCAATGCGCGAACGTGATGCAGAATTTTTTTCGCCAACAACACATCGTCGTAACTGATCACGAGCAATTTGGCGCTGTCGATGCCCAAGGCCTCGAGAATGTCGCGCTCCGACGAGTCGCCGTAATAGACCGGTTCACCAGCGACATGAGCCTCTTTGATACGCGCCGAATCGAGATCGACCGCGACATAAGGTATTTTTTCCTCTTCGAGAAAATGACCGACACTCTGTCCGATACGACCGTAGCCGCAAATGATCGCATGATCGTGCAAATGTTGCGTCGCTTCTGAACTAACCGGAAAAGTTTCGGGATCATTTTGACGCCTTATCGACCTTCGTACCAACAAGCCGGCCAGAACATGGTTGTATCGAATCAAAAAAGGCGCCGCGATCATCGAAAACAACACCGAAGTAAAGACGATCTGTGAATATTGATTGGCAATGGCATTCACATCGAGCGCGATCGCAAGCAACGCAAAGCCGAACTCTCCGCCGACCGCGAGCAAGAACCCGGTACGCCATGCGGTTAGACCGTCGAGACCCGACCAGCGCACGATAAGCGTCACCAACAGCGTTTTCGTCACGAGCATCGCGACGGTGCCGATCGACGCGCATTGCCAATTCTGAGGAATTGCGGCAGGATCGAACAGCATGCCGATGCTGACGAAGAACAAACCGATCAAGACATCGCGAAACGGCCTGATCGTCGATTCAACCTGATGGCGAAACTCGGTCTCACCGAGCATCATGCCGACCAGAAACGCGCCAAACGCCATCGACAAACCGAGCTGGCTGGTCGTCCACGCAGCCAACAGCGATACGAACAGCACCGTCAGCGTGAACAGCTCGGTGGAACGCCTTGCCGCGACGCTATGAAACAACGGGCGAAGCAACCATCTGCCCAGCATGAAAACCAGCAAAAATGCGACAATAGCCTTGGCCATTGCCCAGCCGAGCGATTCGAACAACACGCCGGCATCGTCATCAAGCACGCCGAGCACCGGAATGACAACAATCAAAGGCACGGCGGTCACGTCCTGAAACACTGACATCGCAACACCCAATCGGCCGTGCCGGCTATTTTCCTCCCCCTGCTCGGCGAGTTGTTTGCTGATGATCGTCGTCGACGATTGCGCGAACACCGCGCCGATCACGAACGAGGTCGCCGGCGGCAAACCGAGCAGCCAACAGCCCGTGCCGATCAACGCTGTCGTCAAAACGACTTGCCCGGTGCCGAGACTCAAAACTTGACCGCGCAAGGCATGGATCTGCGGCAACGAAAAACTCAGACCGATCGTGAACAGCAAAAACACGATACCGAATTCGGCAACTTCCCGAATCTGTTGAACGTCGATGACCGGCCCCGGCGTATGCGCGCCGAACAGCACCCCGACCATCAGATAGCCGAGACTTGAAGGAATGTGCAGTTTCTGAAACAGGATGACGGCAGCCACGGACGTGCCGAGCATCAATAATATCTGCACAAAGGCTTGTTCTATCATCGGTTGGTGCGCTTGTTTTCGAATAAAATGTTAAATAACTCAAAGCAACGACAGTCGCTCATACGAACGGCTTCTTTTTTTCCAGTTCTTTGACATGCTCGCTGAGCCCTAAGGCCTTGTCGACATCGAGCTGAATCGCGATGCCGGTGCCGAGACTTTCATCGAGATTGCCGGCTTCGGTAACCGCCTCCAAAATACGTTCGGCCCGCCTCGCCTCGGCCAGTATCAGCACGACCGCACGCGGGCTCAATATTTCGAAACCCAAAATACCGACGACTTTTTCGAGACCTTGCCCACGAGCCTTGCTGATGATCGTCGCACCAGTCGCACCGGCGTTTCTCGACGCGTCCATAACGTCTTCAACTTTGTCCTCATCGACAAAGACCATAATCAATTTAAATAACATAAAACCTCCTTTTCCTTAGTGTGAAAGTTCGTAGATTTGGACTCATTATCTAATTTTTCGATATAAGAAGCTCGGCAGAGAAAATACCGGTTCCAGAGAGGGTGCGGGTGCTCGATCGACAGGCGTCGGCGGCAGGGACAACCGCCGTCGAGCCTACAGGGACGTATTCACCCAGCCCCTAAATTCCATAGCCCATCGGCCATGGTTAATAGTCTTACTAATTTAGGGGCTGGGGGGTCCTATCGATCGAGTGACCGCGCCCTCAACCAACGCCACGCGCCTTCATTTGCCGGAGTGATAATAGCACCTTCATGTACGTTAGGTGATCACAATTATCGAAGGCTGAATCGCAGGGCAAATCTGCACAGTCGCCGCGCAACCTATCACTCGCTCATCCGAATGTTGAACCGTTCCATCCCCATAATTCAGCCGGGCAATTACTGAATTCGATATAAACGCGATCGGGCGGTATCGACAATTCCTTTTCCAACAAGCGGCTTAATGACGCCGACAACGAACGCGCCTGAGCGCCGCTCAAGCCGATACTTTTACATTCGAGATAAGCCAATGGCTTATCGCTCCCGCCGAACAACATCGGCTTGCCGGAAGCCA
>SLIO01000104.1 GCA_007135635.1 Methylomicrobium sp.
ACGCAGTCCTAAAAGCTTGAAAAAAACCGGCATTTTTATTGGCGGCAGGGATACTAAACAAGCGCTCGATATGCTTAAAACCGCCAAAAACTCAATGGTCCCGCCTTTTGAAGTCTCCGTTTTTGCCGATCCGAGTGGGGCATTTACTACGGCAGCCGGCATGGTCGCGGCCGTCGAGCACGAATTGCAAAAAACCTTCAACACCACTCTTGAAGGCAAAAACGTGCTTGCCTTGGGCGGTACCGGGCCGGTGGGTCAAGCAGCAGCCGTTATCGCCGCTCAGGCCGGTGCAAACGTCAAAATCATCGGACGCCAACTCGATAAAGCCGAGCGCATTGCCGAACTTTGCAGCAACGAATTCGGCGAAGGGACCATCCAAATCAAGGCCGGCGCGGACGCAGACAAAGCCGAACTCATGAAAACTGCCGATATCGTCTTTGCGACCGGCGCCGCGGGCATCGAATTACTGAGCGCGGAACTGATCGCCTCCGCCCCGCAATTGAAAGTCGCGGCCGATGTCAACGCTGTTCCGCCATCAGGAATCGCCGGACTCGACGCGTTCCATAACGGCACACCTCTTCCCGGATCAAACAGCGGCGCGGTCGGTATTGGCGCCCTAGCCATCGGCAATGTCAAGTACCAAGCGCAAAATAGACTGCTTAAGATCATGATCGATGCCGAAAAACCGGTCTACTTGCATTTTACCCATGCATTTGAAGTTGCCCGAGACTTTATCAAAGCCAACGCTTAACGACTTAATTAAGAGGAAATTCAATGGAGAAGCGCAGCATCCTGCATATGCTGGACCCGATGCCCAACAACAGCCCTTTCGATGTCAACATGGCTTTGGACGCGGGATTCGATGTTTTAATACCTTACAGCAATGTCAAACTGGACAGTGTTCACGGATTGACCCAAGATGCCATTTTCTCCAGGGGGCCAGCTGGCGTTAAACGCACCGGCCTGTTTATCGGAGGGCGGGATATAGGCCTGGCGATAGACATGCTGAACGCCGCAGAGCAAGCGATGGTGCCGCCGTTTGAAATTTCGGTGTTTGCCGACCCCAGCGGTGCATTTACAACCGCTGCAGCATTGGTGGGTTGCGTCGAAAAAGAACTGAGGACCGAGCATAACCTTGAGTTGAAAGACGCCAAAGCATTGGTGTTTGGCGGTACAGGCCCGGTCGGCATCGCCACCGGTGTTATTGCCTCACTGGAAGGTGCCGAAACGATTTTGATCGATCATCTTTCAGCCGACACCGCCAACGATATGGCAAGGGAATATAACAGGCGCTTCAAGTCTAATCTAAAAGGTGCTAGCGCTTCGTCGGACGAACAAAAAGCCGAACTGATCGCCGATGCCGATATCATCTTCTGTACCGCGAAAGCCGGGATACAAGTCATAAACAGCAAAGTACTGAGCCATGCCCAACGACTCAAAGTAGCCGGAGATGTCAACGCGGTCGCGCCTGCCGGAATCGAAGGTATAAAACTCAATGATTTTGGCACGCCAATGGAACACGCACCTAACGCAAGCGGCGTCGGCGCACTGGCTGTTGGTAATATCAAATATCAGTTACAACACCTACTGCTAGCATCGATGCTGAGCACGGATAAACCATTATTTCTAGATTTCCGAAATGCTTTTGCCAAAGTTAGAGAAATTTTATAGTTAAGCTTATCTCTTCCTCTCCACGACTTCGCATCGCTCAAATCGATGCGGAGTCCAAATAATCGAATTTGATGGCAAGACGCGTTAATTCGACATCGTTTTTTACTTTTAATTTATCGTAAAGGCGATAGCGGTAAGTATTAATCGTTTTATCGCTAAGCGTCAGCATACCCGACATTTCTTTTATCGTTTTGCCTTGCAGGATCAACGAAACCACTTCCGACTCTCTTTGGGATAGCTTGGAGAAGGGTGAGTCATTACCCGGCAATTTCATAAAGGCTAAGTTATTCGCCACTTCAGCGCACAAATACCGCTGCCCGGCCACTATTTTTCGAATCGCGGCGACCATTTCATCGACCGGCGAACTTTTGGAAATAAAACCTAAAACACCCATTTTCAACAACTGCAACGGAATCGGTCCATCGTTACAAACAGAAAGCACAATAATCTTCATATCCGGATTATCTTGAAGAATCCGCCGACAAGCTTCAACGCCGCCAATTCCCGGCATGCTGATATCCATGACTACCACATCGGGATGCAATCTTGTCACCGCCTCGACGCTTTCCTCACCGGTTTTTGCCAACGCGACAACCTGAATATCACCGGCTTTGTTCAAAAGCGCTTCAACTCCCGAACGAACAATTTCATGATCATCAACAAGCAACACTTTTATCATATGAATTCAAGAGTAATATAAAACCAATAGGATGAGAAAACCCTAATTTTACCTAGGCTCGTTGGAGAGACATTTAAAAAAGCAATCTCCGATTACTTTTTTACTCTAGTGTGCCAAAATCGGTATTATATTTCAATTCATATGACAATTGTCTTTACTGATTGCTTGAATAGTCTACCCTCCTCTATCTACAGGAATATTTCCTAGCCAATCGCTGCCAAAATTTCATAAACATATATAGCGAATGTTTAATTCAATATTCCGTAAAGTTCCTTTTTCCTGAAACCATTTGCATAGCATTGCCTAAAATAAGCCGATGAAAAAAAGCAATCTGCTGAACCACACTTTTCAGAGCACCAAAAAGAACCTTAATTACTCGACTGCTCTAGGCGTTTTATGCGGTTTAGTATTATGCTTATTTATTGGTATTTATGCAGCCAATAACCCCCAGTCATTTATCAATTGGACAGGCCTATTTATTGTGATTCTCGGCACGATTGCTTCGGTGCTGCTGAGCTATCCCTTAAGAGACATCATTAACGGATTA
>SLIO01000291.1 GCA_007135635.1 Methylomicrobium sp.
AGCAATTGCCGAGGAGCAAAAATCTGCAAGCGCTATGGATGGCGTGAATGCAGATTTTGCAGGAGCAAAAATCTGCCCTGCCGCCGACACCTGTCAATCGAGCCACCGAACTCCCCTTCTAACAGTTGTCTAAGTTATTTCATGCTCGTTCCTTAGCAATTTTAAAATCTAATAAGGTCCGATAATTTGGCTTAAAAGCATTGTATCGATACTATGCTTTTAAATCCTTTTAATATACAGGTGTTTTTTAACCGGATTGTAACTATTACCATGAGTCTGCTATTTGGTCTCGGGCATTGACTTCTAACGATGCGTGCACCCTGCATCAAAATTAAGTATGATTTTAAACATGACCAATGACTTATTGAATTTAGGTGCTGGGTGAATGCAGCAATTTCCAATTTGAAGTTCGATAGGTATTTATCGTTATGGGTGGTCTTTATTCATGGGTACATAGCTTGGTGTGCTAAGCATTGCGATTCATGGCGCTGGATTCTGCCAATCCCCGATGGAATGGACGCGTTTTTCCTTAAGTTGGCGCTTATGAGGTGAATATACCCGCCTACTGTGTAATCTTTTTATAGGGATAGTAGTCTTGTTCAATGTTTTTGTGTTGTGAGGGGGGAAGATAGGTATTTTTTTGACTGGTCGGCCTAGGTTTTTTTTACACTGTCGCTTATCGTTTTTTACGCTTTAATTATCATGAATATTTTATTGATCGAAGATGACTCAGTTCTTACCGACGGATTGATTCATACGCTTAAAAAAACCGGTTACGTTGTTACCGCCACCAAAAGCGGGCGTTATGCCGAACAATTGGTTGAAGCCCAAGATTTCGATTTGATTGTGCTGGACTTGGGGTTACCCGATATGGACGGTTTAGAATTATTACGCAAATTTCGTAACCGAAAGATTTCATTGCCGATTCTGATTTTGACGGCTCGTGAAAGCATGAACGATCGAATCGAAGGGATTCGGCAAGGTGCGGACGACTACATGACTAAACCTTTCGAGCTGATGGAATTGGAAGCGCGCATTCATGCATTGATTAGACGTTGCTATGGCGGTTTCAGCCATACCATCGAAGTGGGTCGGCTTTCGCTCGATACTCAAAATAATCAAGTTTCCGCAGATGGAAAGTTGCTGGTTTTATCGGCGCGTGAATCCGCTGTATTGGAAATCTTGCTTTTACAAGCCGGTAAAGTCGTTTGTAAGGACCGTATTGCGCAGCGTTTATCAGCGGACGGCGATGCATTGGCCGATAATGCGATCGAAGTCTATGTGCATCGCGTTCGAAAACGGATCGAACCTTATGGCGCCGTCATCCGGACCGTACGGGGTTTAGGTTACTTGCTGGAGACGGGCGGCGATGGAGCAAAATAGAACGCTAAGAACCGAAATACTGATTCGGCTTATCACGCCGGTTTTGCTTTTTGTCGCGTTTGAAGCCGTCAGTTCCTATTATGTTACGCGGCATTATGTTGATGAAGCTTACGATCGATGGCTATTGGATTCTGCAGGTTCCTTGGTGCAAGAAATCAAAGTTCATAATAACAAGGTAATTGCGGAATTACCGCCGGCGGCATTGACCATTTTTAAATGGGATGAACTAGACAAGACCTACTTCAAAATCATCGGCGAGAACCAAGGCATGATCGCTGGAGATAGCTTCGTTCCCGAACCTTTCGATGAATCGACCGATTGGTCGAAGCCGGTTTTTTTCAATAATACGATTCGAGGCGAGTCAGTGCGAGGAGTTTCTATCCTTGTGGCGCGAGAAGACCTTCCGGAAATCGTATTCGTGCATGTTGCCGAGACTTTAAACAAGCGCCGCAACATGATGATGGATATTTTATTGGCCGATTTGATACCGCCGATTGTTTTAGCGATTTTTATTGGTTTCTATATGCGCAAAGCCGTTTATCGAGGCTTGAGTCCTTTACGCGAATTGGCCGATGAAGTTGCCATGCGCTCCCCGAAAGACTTGAGCCCGATTCCGGAAGCGCACGTCTTCGCCGAAGTGCGAACCTTGACCGATACCATTAATGACTTATTGAAGCGATTGGACGGCGCGATTGCTTCACAGCAACGATTTATTGCCAATGCCGCTCATCAACTTCGAACACCGCTGGCAGGCCTAAAACTGCAGTCTGAACGGGCTTTGCGGGAAGATAGCATGACAGCAATGAAACCGGCCTTATTGCAAATTCAAAGCAGCGCCGACAGGGTTTCTCATATTATTTCTCAACTTTTGGCATTGGCTAAATCGGGTGCTATTGAAAGCGGACTGCTTTTGGCAAAGTTTGATTTATTGATGTTGGTGAGGGAAGTCAGTAGCGAATGGGTTCCTAAGGCTTTGCAGAATCATATCGAACTTAGTTTCGAAGGTCCTAAACAAGCGGTTTATATCAACGGCAACGAAATTTTAATTCGCGAGTTATTGGTCAATCTTCTCGATAACGCGGTTTGTTACGGACGTGAGAACGGTAACATAATCGTAAGGCTACAGCCGGGGCCTTCGCCTACGTTGACTGTCGAGGATGATGGGTTTGGCATACCAGCATCCGAACTGGATAAAATCTTTGAGCGTTTTTATCGAATTCCGGGAAGTCCTGGAGATGGCTGCGGATTGGGGCTTCCCATTGTCAAGGAAATTGCCGACTTACATAAAGCGGAGCTGGTTCTTGGAACTTCGCCAGGCTCGGCGGGGACGAAAGTCGATTTGGTGTTCAAGCAAACGTCGACTGAGAAGTAGGTTGATTTTTACGGATTAGGTTTATGCCAAGTAATGAACTGTTTGGCATAAACCTAAATGCGAGATTTTACCCATGAAGGATATTAGCGTGAATTCGATGATTCTCGTCGGCTAGACGACCTGCCGGAGGAATAGTTGGCTGGGCCGTCGCGGCTTCCGCTACTGCTTGAGGATCTATAGCTCATGCCTGTCGATGCGCCGCCTCTATCGCGATCAACAGTTGTCGTGGAAGACGGCCTCTGACGCCGGCTTTCGCGGTAACTGTTGTTGCTTCGGTTTTCACTACTCGTTACGCGCGCGTTAGTAGGGGTTCGGGTTTGTTGACGTTGAGGTAAAACGTTTGGAGACGATGAACCGGCTGAGTTGACACGTCTATTTTGAAACGTTGTTCCGCTTGAGATCTGGCGTCGTGAATCTTGGTTTGGAATCGCTTCACGGTTAGGGGGGTTGGAACGTTGTTGCGCAGGAATATTCCCGGTTTCGCGGTTTGAAGAGAAATCGGAGGTTGTTCGCCGCGAAGCAGGTTCTCGCCGTTGCGCGTTGTCACGATTATAGGTACTGTTTTGCCTCCGGGTATTGCCGGATGAAGCGCTTTGGGCGGTGGGTCCGGAATTGCGCGAACTTAAATTGGATTCCAAGCCGCTTGGTGAAATGCTGCTGGATTGGCGCCAACGATCTCTTGTTGTCATTCTGTCGGTATCGGTGCGGTTATCTCTCCGTCCGGTGCTCTGGTCCGTTGATCGATCGTCATGGCTTTGCGTGGCGGCATAACTGCTCCGGTCTCGATTGCGCCGGTCGGATTGGGCCGGGTTGGTGCTATGAGTGCGCCAACGATCTCTTGTTGTCATTCTGTCGGTATCGGTGCGGTTATCTCTCCGTCCGGTGCTCTGGTCCGTTGATCGATCGTCATTATTTCGCGTGGTGGCATAACTGCTCCAGCCTTGGTTGCGCCGACCGGATTGAGACCGGTTTATGTTATCGGCGCGATCGAATGTATTTCGGCCGGTATCGGCATAGCCGGTACCGGAACGTCTGGATGTTCCGAATTGCCGCTGCAACGAATCATGACGATAGGCAACGCCGCGGCGGTGATTCGAATTATGCTGCCATCTAGGAAAGCCTGCATAGCGTACGTGTCGTCCCGAATTAAAATGAGGTCTGTGTTGATAAGTATGATGGCGATGGACAACTACGGTCTGGCGTCGGTACCAGTCGAAGCTGCTGAAGAAAAAACCTGGCGAGACGAATACGCCTCGGCCCCATCCCCAATTAAAACCCAAGTTCAAATGAATGCCGGGCGGCGGCCCCCAGTAAACGGGGGCGTAACCCGGCCACCACCATGAGCCGTAAATAACCTGTGGATTATAATAAGGCACATAGACGACTTGAGGGTTGGCAGGTTCGATAACGATAACTTGATTTTCGCGTACGACTCGCGCATTGTCGGTCGAATTGAGATTACCGGCCTCGTAGGCTCTTTGTCGCAGGTTCTGAACGCTACCCATGACTTGGGCTTCCTGAAACAAAAAGGCATCGCCTAGCGCGCGTGTCCAGTTCAGGTCGTCGTTCATCCGCAAAAGGATTTGCGGGAAAGCGGTCAATGCCTTGACGCTAGGATCCCAGGGTTGATTTTCGACGGCATCAACGGCCTGTTCGCCTTCAAGACCCGGATTGGCCTGCGACCACCGAGCTGCTTCGACGATTTCTAAAGGATAGGTGGCAGCCACCAATATTTGCGACAATAGCACGTCGGGATATAGTGCGATCGGTGCCAGCATTTGATCGAGTTCGGCTTGGCTGAAGGCCGGATTCTCTTGTTGAGCGGATGCAGTCGGTACGGAAGACAGTAACGCCGCTAGCAAAATTATAATCGTTTTCATCGTATATGCCTCCAGGCTCGGGCCTTGGCGGGTTTGGCAGGGAAAGTACGTCATGGAAGGATGTCAGTGTCTGTCAGTTTCCCCGCGTTTGGGTAATTGTCGCATTTGACGCTTAATCTCTGCTGAATAAGGAACGCAACCAAAGCCACAATTTTGTTCATTGGCGGGACGGGGTTTGCAACTCCGTCCCGCAGGAGAAAAATCTTTTGTGGGAGCGACGCCTTCGTCGCGATGTCGAAGCCGGCGTCGTTCAAGTTGTCGTTGTCTTTTTTCGAAGTCTGTAACGTTTAGCCGTTTTTTTCGGGGCTTTGGCGTTGCGACTTCGATACCGTTGTGCGTTTTTCGGTCGTTTCGACTTCGACGATCGCGATCAGGGGATCGCTCCCACAAAGGCTTCCAGCCGCTGTCGGAGCGACGCCTTCGTCGCGATGTCGAAGCCGGCGTCGTTCAAGTTGCCTTTGTCCTTTTTCGAAGTCTGCAACCGTCCCACAGAGAGCTATTTCGCCGCCGCTTCGGCTTTTACCCCAAAAAACAACGCATACAACACCGGTACGGCGATTAGTGTCAGCACAGTCGCGAAGGCCAGGCCGCCCATGATCGTGACCGCCATGCTGGCAAAAAAGGCATCGGTCAGCAATGGGATCATGCCGAGTATCGTCGTGCCGGCGGCGAGGAATACCGGGCGCAGACGGCTGACGCCGGCGTCGACGATTGCGGCATGGCCTTGCTTGCCTTCGCCGATTTGCGCGTCGATCTCGTCGACCAGTACAATTGCGTTTTTCATCAGCATGCCGGACAGGCTCAACAGGCCGAGTAGGGCCATGAAACTGAACGGCTGATTGGAAATTAGCAGGCCGATTACGACGCCGCAGACCGACATTGGCACGACCAGCCAGATAATCAGCGGTTGACGCACTTTTCCGAACAACAAAATACTGATGAAAAGCATGACGACGAAGCCGACCGGTATTTGGGCGTTGAGCGCGGTTTGTGCGTCGGTCGAGCTTTCGTATTCGCCGCCCCATTCGAAACGATAACCGGACGGTAGCGGGATGGCTTCGATTTGCGCGCGGATGCGGCGGAATGCTTGATCGGCGGTCAATTCCGGCAGCGGGTCGCCTTGAGCGGTCAGTGTGCGCACCCGGTTGCGTCGGTGTATCAGCGTGTCCTCGCTGACTGTTTCGAAACGCTCGGCGACTTGTGCGATCGGAATATAGGATTGATCGGCATTGCTCCAGACTAGGCGATCGCGTAGTTGTTTGGCGTCCCGGCGCTCGGCTTCCGGCGGTCTGGCGACGATGGCAATTTGTTGGTCGTCCTCGCGGTAAGTGCCGGCTTGAACGCCAGTGCTCGCGAATTGCAAGGCCAGCGCCAAATCGCTCAAACCGATGCCGGCGATGCGCGCGCGTTCGGGGCTGTAGACCGGTTTCATTACCAGTTCTTTTTGCCGCCAGTTCGTGCGCAGATCGATGATACTGCCGTCATTGCGCATGATGCTCAAGGCTTCGTTGCCGAGTCGACGCAGCACGGCGGAGTCAGGACCTGAAAAACGCGCTTCGATTTTCGCTCCGCCGCCTGGGCCGAACATCAGCCGTTCAGTGCGGATTTCGGCGCTTGGATAGGCAGTGCTCAGTTCGTTTTTCAACTCTTCGATCAATGCGGCAATGGGGTCGATGTTTTCGGTGCGAACAATGAACAGCCCATAGGCGCTATTCGGTTGTTCCGGCGCGTAGGTCAGCATGTAACGGCTGGCACCGCGTCCAATGAAGCTTGCTACCGAAACGACGTCCGGCTTGGCGCGGATGATTGCGTCGATTTCTCCTATATCACGCTCGGTCGAGCGGATATCGCTGCCTTGCGGAAGTTGATAATGAATGTAGAACAACGGCGTGTTGGAGTCGGGAAAAAAGGCTTGCTTGACCAAGCCGAAACCGGCGAAGCAGGTCGCAGTCAACACTACCATGATCAAAGCGGTCAAGGCTCTGGCTTTTAAGGTGGCGGTTAGCATTTTGCGGTAGGCTTGATACACCCACGCACGATAAGGATCCTCTCCGGTTTGCTTGACCTTCAAGAATAAATGACCGAACAAAGGCGTTACCGTGATCGCTAAGATCCAGCTCAACAGCAGCGACATCCCGATTACCGCGAATAGCGAAAACAAAAATTCGCCGGTGACGTCCGGTGACAGACCGATGCCGGAAAAGGCCATGATGCCGATTACGGTTGCACCCAAAAGCGGCAGTTGCGTGCGTTTGACCGATACGGTTGCTGCGTCCTTGCCGTTCATGCCGTGCTGCATGTTGATCAGCATGCCTTCGGCAACTACTATCGCGTTATCGACCAGCATACCCATCGCGATAATTAACGCGCCGAGCGAAATGCGTTCCATATCGATGTGAAAAACACGCATCAGGAACACCGTGCCGAGCACAGTCAATAGCAGCGTCGCGCCGACGATCAAACCGACCCGCCAGCCCATCATCAGGCACAGCGACAGTATCACGATCGAAACCGATACAATCAGATTGACGATGAAGTCGTCGATCGATTCGTCGACAACTTTGTGTTGCTCGTAAATTGGATGAATTTCTATCCCTAATGGGATGCGCGGCGCCAGTTCCGCTAGGCGCGCCTCGACCGCTTGGCCTACCGTGACGATATTAGCTTCGCGGACGCCTGATATTGCCAGCGTGAAGGCCGGCATGCCGTTGAAATGCACGAGATGATCCGGGATTTCGGTCGGTTCGCGGCGGATTTCGGCCAGATCGATCAGACTGATTTGTTCCGTGCTGCCGGGGCGGCCGATGCGCAAGGCTTCTATTGCGGAGACCGAGTCGAAGCCGGCGGCTGTGGTAATGCGGATGCGCCGGTCATCGATCGTAACCGCGCCGGCATCGGTGATCCTGTTTTCCGATGAAATGGTGTTCAATACCTGCGCCATCGGCAGGCCGAAACGTGCGAGCCGCGCATTTGATATCTCGACATAGATGGTTTCGGTGCGCATGCCGGCGGTTTCGACTTTCGCGACATTGGTCACGGTCAGCAGTTCGCGGCGTAGAAATTTGGCCAGATCTAAAATTTCCCGATCCGAAAATCCCGGCGCGGTAATCGCGTAAAAAATACCGAACACATCGCCGAAGTCGTCGTTGACGGCCGATGGATTTGCGCCTTCCGGCAAGGTTTGTTGAGCGTCGCCGACTTTGCGCCTCAGTTCGTCCCAGACCTGCGGCATCGTTCGGCTATCGTAGGTATCCTTAATTTCGACTTCGATTTCGGAAATACCGGGTTTGGATCGCGAGGTGATGTGTTTGATTTGCGGTAATTGTTGAATCGCCGATTCCAAGGGTTCGGTGACTTCCAGCTCGACCTCTTCGGCCGTCGCGCCCGGATAGGGTGTGATGACCAAGGCTTGTTTGATGGTGAAGGCCGGGTCTTCTAGGCGGCCGACCGTGGACAGACCCCATAGGCCGCCGATCAAGCAAGTCAGGATGATCAGCCAGGTATTGACCGGGCGTTCGATGGCAGCGCGTGCGATATCGATAGACATGGCTATGGTCCTTAAAATCCGGTAAAACGACGTACCTTCATGCCGTCATGCAGCAAATGGCCGCCGGCCGTGACGATGTGTTCGCCGCCTATTAAGCCCGACAGCACCGGAACACGGCTGGCGGCCACAGCGCCGATTTCGATAACATGCGGCGAGACCGTTTCGGTCTGTGGGTCAAATAGCCAAATCCGGGTTTTGCCATCCTCATCGGTATCGATTGCCGAGAGTGGGATCGTGATTTCGGTCGATCCGTTGACGAAAGGGGTGCCGACCGAGACGCTGACGGTCATGCCCGGTAAAATCGTCACGTCGTTCGTGCGTTGCAGTTCCAGTGTCACTTCGTAGGTCTGCGCGACCGCATCGGCTTCGGTGGCATGTTCCAGATAGCGTAGCGGCAGGCGTTTACCGGGCTGGCCCGGAAACACCGCCTCGATATTCATTGCGTCGGCAAGGCCGATCAGTCTGATGAGATCTTCCGGCACATTGATCTTGACGTGCAAGGCGCTAACGTCCTGGACTCTGACCACGGCTTGGTGCGGCGCGACATGAGTGTGGATGTCGAGCAGGCGGCGCGTGACCAGCGCATCGAACGGCGCGGCGATCCGGGTATAGGAGAGATTGCGACGGGCATTGTCCAGTGCGACTTGGCGCAGTTTAAAGGCGGT
The DNA here is from genome assembly GCA_007135635.1 of Methylomicrobium sp. GTDB lineage: Bacteria > Pseudomonadota > Gammaproteobacteria > Methylococcales > Methylomonadaceae > Methylotuvimicrobium. Next base: position 8,848 of record SLIO01000291.1, read on the forward strand.
CTCGGCTTCGTCCAGCATGATCTTTGGTATCGTATCCGAGGCTGCGAGATTGCGTTTGCGACCGAGATCGAGTTGTGCGAAGGCGTATTGTGTTTTGGCTTCTTGTTCGTTCAGTCGAAAATCGGTCGGATCCAGCGCAGCAATCAAGCCGCCTTTGGCAACCACAGTACCCTGTTGTACCGGTAATTCAGCCAGGCGTCCGCCGACTTGAAACGAGAGGTCGACCGTTTTTAACGCGTCCACGCGGCCGACAAAGCGGCGTTGCGCAAGCGCCTCGGTAAGCTTGATCGTTTCGATGCGCACGGTGCGGACGATGTCTTGTTTGGACTCTTCGTCGTTATTGCCGCAGGCACTGAGCAAAGCCGTGACGACGATTAATAAAACAGCATGTCCGGTTAACTTGGATTGACCCATGTTACGATTCCTTTGCAAAGTTAGGTGGGGTTTTGTAAATATAGGAAGGTTTCAAGATAACGATGGTTCTGAGATGTGCGTTGGGCCGATTACAAAATTCCCAACGCACGGCGCAAATTCAGTTTCGCCAACGCAGCATCGTAACGGGCATTATTGAAGTTATTGTGCGTCGTGATTCTGAGTTCTTCGGCCTTTAGCACTTCGGTTTGCGTGGATAAACCCTGCCGATAGCGTTCGCGGTTGACCCGCAAATTTTCATCGGCTTGGGCGATCGCTTGTTGGCTGACCTCAATACGTTTTTCGGTTTCCTGAATGTCCAGCCAGGCGCTCCGGACTTCAAGTCCGATCATGCTAGCCATATCATCCCGCTGTGCCTGCAAGGCCAACGCCTGTCTATTGAGCGATTTGCTTTGGTGATGGGTGCCGCCGTCGAGTTTCCATTCCATGCCGACATTGACCATCCACATGCCTTCGAAGGCCATGTAACGGTTTTCCTGGTATTGATAGCCGCCGTTGACCGCGACTTGCGGTAATAGGCCGGCTTGAACGCTTCTGGCTTGTTCTTGTAAGGCGGTGATTTGGCTGTTTAATGCGTTAAGCTCAGGACGTTGGGCGAATGCTTGGGCGGATAATTCTTGCGGCGCGCCACAAGGCTGTTCCGGAAAGTGTTCTTCCAGTTCGACAGGGTCGTCGAGTCGGCGATTCAGTAAGCGGTTGTACTGCGCTTTGGCAATATCAAGCCGGTTGCCGTTTTGCAGGACGAGTTGCCGGGCATTGGCGTATTCGACTTCGGCGGCCAGTCGGTCGTTTTTCGAAACCATGCCTTGGCTATGCAAGCGCTCGACATCGGCGGCGTTAGCTTTCAGAGTTTCGGCGTGGCTTTCCGCTACTTGCAGCGCGCTTTGCGCGCGCAATACGGACAGGAAAGCTTCGGAGATCTGCAATTTAATCGTCAATGCGGTTGCGACTTCATTCTGTTGTGTCGCCGATAAGGCGGCCTCGGCCGCATCGATACCGTGGCTGATGCGCCCGCTGGTGAAAATTGGAACCGACGCAATCACTTCGGCTTGGCCGCTGCCGGCTTGCGACATCGGAAATTGCGCGGCTTGACCTTCGATTTCGGTTTTCGCGGCGGGAGTTTCGCTCAATTGAGTGTAACCCCCTTTGATGTTTAGCGAGGGCAGGCGTTGATTTTGCGCCGAGTATAGTTGTTGTTCGGAGGCCTCGGTATCGGCCTTGGCCGATTTAATTAGGTGATTTTGGTTCAATGCATGCTCGAAAGCTTCTTCTAGTGTTTCAGCTTGAGCGCAAAAAACCGGCAATATTGCCAGCAATGCAATGTATTGTTTAAGGCTAATCGGTCGCATTCAAAACACCTCGCAGGTAAAGCGCAATGACTTGGTCGATCAAGAGGCGCTTTTGTTCGGGGGAGGGTGGGGCACTGATGCCAAGCAAACATTGAAAATGCAAATCGCCTTTGAGCAGGCTGAAAAAAGCATCGGCAGCAAATTCAATATCGGGAATATCAATGTGTCCGCTAGCTTTCAAATTATGGAGATAATACTCCAATTGGGTTAGTGCAATTTTAGGTGCGCTGTCGTAGACGACTTGACCAAGCTCAGGGAAGTCTCGGCATTCGGCGATTACGAGCCGATAAATTGCCAAGGCTTCCTCGGTAAAAATCAAATCGATAAATGCTTCGGCGATTTGGCGGAGATTTTTTTTGATATCGTTCGAGTCAGGGATGATCTTGGCCATGGTGTCCAGTAAAGATCGACACAGTTCATAAATGACAGCAGAAAAAAGCGCGTTTTTATTCTCGAAATGATGGTACAAAGTTGCTTTTGAAACCGGTGCTTCTTTTGCGATTCTGTCCATGCTGACTTGATGAAAGCCATATTTTAAAAACATGCGTGTCGCGCCTTCGATGATTGCTTCTCGTTTAGGCTCGCAGGGTTCCGATGACATATTTAGGCTCAAGATATAGTTTGATCGGACAATACTAGACTAAACGGTTTAGTTTTAAAAGAGGCCATTATTATTCTAGAAAAAGCATTTCACCCTGAAGATCATA
>SLIO01000140.1 GCA_007135635.1 Methylomicrobium sp.
GGAGACTATCACCGAGACATCTGGAACAACCCGGCCGATGCCATTGCCAGCGTCGGCAATTATTTTTACAAACATCACTGGCAACGCGGGCAACCGGTGGCTTTTCAAGCGGCCGCGCAGGGCAACTCTTACCGCAAAGCTCTGGGAGGCGATCTTAAACCGGACCGCACTATAGCTCAACTAAAAGCCTTGAATGTCGAATCGAAAGTAACTACAAGTTCCGACCGGAAAGCCAAACTCATCGCATTCGAACTGGAGCAAGGAGAAGAGCTATGGTTGGGCTTGGACAACTTCTACGTCATCACCCGTTACAACCATAGCCCCCTCTATGCCTTGGCTGTTTATCAGCTCAGCCGCGCGATTGCCGAACACTCGGAAACTCCAAAGATAAGCGCCAGCCTACCGGACAACTCAACCGCTACCCCTCCCCTCCCGGAAAGCGGTCAACAGGACGCTATCTATATCCAACTGGGTGCTTTCGGTAATGAAGCCAACGCCCAAGCTTTACGCAAAAAAATCGCCGAATACAGTCTCCTACCGCTACCCAAAATTAAACCCGTTACTCAAAACGGAACGACGCTTCACAAGGTGCAAATCGGCCCGTTCAAATCTGCCGAAGATGCCGAACGGTTGAACGCCAAACTGAATGAAATCGGCATCGATCCGACACGGCTTATCGTCGAAAGCATCGGAAATTAACTAAGGATTTGGTCGTAAATAACTTCCCTATTTTAAGACGGGTTCGGTTGCTCGATTGGCAGGTGTCGGCGGCAGGAAAGCCGCCGTCAAGCCTACACGGACGGATTCACGGCGCCCTGCCAAGCGAGTTACCGAACCCCCAACAAAGCGCATAGTTCCAGGACGTTATTTATCACGAAACCCTAATCACTGTTACAATATGACCTTCTGTTTTTGTATGCCTCCACCGCGAATAATGACCTCCTCAAAAGTTTACCTCAGCCTTATTGTTTATCTATTTTTTAGCTTATTGCAAACGGCAATCGCGGCTTCCGATAAGACCGATCCGATCATGATTCCTTCGCCGCCTAGTATCGCCGCGAGCAGTTATATTTTGCTCGATGCCGATAGCGGGAAAGTGCTGGGAGAAAACAATGCCGACGCTAAACTACCTCCCGCCAGCCTCACCAAGATCATGGCCGTTTATGTCGTATTCACCGAACTGAGTAAAGGCCATTTAAGCCTGGGTGAAAATGTCACTGTTAGCCAAAAGGCCTGGCGCACGCCCGGCTCGCGCATGTTCATCGAAGTCAATAAACAAGTCACGGTTGAGGAATTGCTCAAAGGCATCATCATTCAATCAGGGAACGATGCAAGTGTCGCGCTGGCCGAACATATCGCCGGCGACGAAGCCACATTCGCCGAAATGATGAACCAACAGGCCGACATACTTGGCATGAGCAACAGCCATTTCGTCAATAGCATGGGACTACCCGACGACGACCATTACACAACCGCGCAAGATCTGGCTATTCTAACTCGCGCAATGATTCGTGAATTTCCCGATTACTATGCGTGGTTTTCTGAAAAAGAATATACCTACAACAAAATTACCCAACGCAATCGCAACAAGCTTCTGTGGCGAGACCCAAGCGTCGACGGCGTCAAGACGGGCCATACCGAGGCGGCTGGTTACTGCTTAGTCGCATCGGCGGTTCGCGATGGCATGCGTTTGATCTCCGTGGTCATGGGAACGAAAAGCGAACGCGCCCGTGCCAATGAAAACCAGTCCTTGCTGAATTACGGTTACCGTTTCTATGAAACCCATCGACTGTACAAAGGCAATGAAGTCTTAGCCGAAACCCGCATCTGGAAAGGCGCGGATAAAAGCTTGGCTTTAGGCCTGGCCGAAGATCTTTTTGTCACGATCCCACGCCGCCATTACGAAGACCTGAAGGCCGTCATTAATTTTGAACAAAAAATCATCGCGCCGGTCAACCAAGGCGACAACTTAGGTACCGTCAGTGTGACGCTAGCCGGCGAACCATTAACTGAAAAGAAACTGATCGCACTAACTACCGTTGAAAAAGGCAACTTAATGCGCAAACTTTACGACGCTGTTCTCATGCTGGTGAAATAAAAAATGAGTGATAACCCGACAGTCTATTTAAACGGCCAGTATCTTCCACTCGATCAAGCCAAAATTTCAGTACTCGACCGCGGTTTTTTGTTCGGCGACGGAATATACGAAGTCATTCCGGCTTATGCCGGGCACTTATTCCGCTTACCGGAACACATCGATCGTCTCGAAGCCAGTTTGAAAAGCATTCGCCTAAATAGCCCTCACAGCCGCGAACAATGGGCCGATATTTTAGAGCCGCTGCTCGAACCCGGTCAGGATCAATACATTTATCTGCAAATCACACGCGGCGTAGCGCCAAAACGTGACCATGCATTCCCCGAGCATGTCGAAGCGACCGTGTTCGCCATGTGTTCGCCAATCGTACCATTAAGCGGACGCGACAGTGGCGTCAAAGCCATCACGCTCGACGATACCCGCTGGGCATTCTGTCATATCAAGGCTATTACCTTATTGGCCAACATTCTGCTTCGACAAAAAGCGGTCGATCAAGGTTGTACCGAAGCGATACTAGTCAAGGACGGCTACGTAACCGAAGGCGCGGCCAGCAATATTTTCGCGATCCTCGACGGCATTCTGGTCACGCCGCCGAAAGGCGAGGATATTCTGCCAGGCATTACCCGCGATTTGATTTTGGAAATTGCCAAGGCCAATAATATCTCATACAGCGAGGAGATTATCTCGCTCGAAGCCTTGAAAACAGCCGATGAAATTTGGCTAACCAGTTCGACTCGCGAAATCATTCCGGTGGTCGAGCTCGACTCAAAACGGGTTTCGGACGGGAAACCGGGCCC
>SLIO01000484.1 GCA_007135635.1 Methylomicrobium sp.
AGATAGTTGCGATAAATTGGTCGATAAGCGATCGGTCCCTTTAGAAAAAAACAAGGATTAGAGAATAGCTTGAGCTGATAAAAATAGCGAACTTATCAGCGTCAATAACTTCTTTTCAAGAAGGTAGTGAATTTGTAATTGAAGTCTGTAATATTTAAGTGTAAGGCCATTTAAAGATTTCGTTAATAAATTCCCGTAAGAATTAGCCTCAGTAGCAGGTGCTGGGTGAATAAATCCGTATAGGCTTCCCGCCGACACATGGCAGTCAAGCAACAAATTGCGTGCTTACATAGACAAGACTCGTTATCCGAGTTATCAATCGAGTATCACGCCAGATTGACAGTTCATTGTACTATCCGAGCATTCAAATTAATCTGATAATCGAATAATGCTTTAATAAAAAACCGTATCAAAAAAGTTTTCTAATGAACAATTTATAAACCGAAATTGGAAAAAGTCAAATAAGATCAGTCTCCCTTGATCTGTAAATTAGAAACATTTTTGTATTTTAACGCAGTCAAAGCGGCGGGCTAATTCATCAGCAGTTCTGACAAACAGACCGGCGGCAATGGTCCGTTCGCATACCCCGGATCATATATTTCAACCACTTAGGAATATGCACAAAATAACTTAACAATTACTCCCTTCTTACTGAATAATCGTTCAATTTTGTTCGGTGTGGGGGATGCTTATCGAAGAACGCCGTGGACCCATCCATGGGGGCTTGACGGCAGCTAAGCGCCAAGGATGGTGTGAATGCAAATATTGAGAATCTCGATTGGGAAAGTGAATCGTCAAACGGTCAATTGGCTGTTTGCCACGGCCGTCCCGATGATTCATGAATCCTGTACTTGACAGGAGTGTGCTCAATTGCCATTATCCCCGGCGCAGATTGCTAGTTTACTGTTTCATGGCTCGCATCCTGTCTTGACAAACTTCCTATTAACCGTTCGCTTCGAAATTATATGCCCGAACTCGTCATACGTTTCCTTAAACCTGCCAATTGGGCGGATACCGTTCATGTTCATTACTGGAATACTTACCCTGACGATCATAGTACGAGTTGGCCAGGCCAGCCTATGACAGCGGCGGATGACGATGGTTGGTTCGTCTACCGCTTCAACGGCGCTAAATCTGCTAGCCTGGTCTTCAATGACGGTAACGGCTCGCAGACTGAGGATTTACATTGCGCTCGTAGCGGCTCTTACGCGAACGGGCGTTGGCATGAAAATCCAGGCCGATTGACGCAGCTTACGGTCAGCCCGCATCCGAATTTCGTTGCTCAAAACAAGAGCCAAACCTCTTTGCCGGATGGTATTCATGCGTCGATTGATCCGAACGGGCCATTGGGCGATTTTCGCGAAGAAACGATCTATTTTCTGCTGACCGCGCGTTTCTACGAAGGTGATCCCAGCACCAGTTTCTTTTGCCGCGACCGCATCAAGTTCAATCCTGAAACCGGCGAAGCCGAAGATCCGCACTGGCGCGGCGATTTCAAAGGGCTAATCGAACGTCTCGACTACATCCGAGACCTCGGTTTTACGGCGATCTGGATCACGCCGCCGGTCGAGAATCGCAGTGGACTCGATTACCACGGCTATCACGCCTACGACTGGACAAGAATCGATCCCCGGCTTGAATCGCCGGAAGCGACTTATCAGGACCTGATCGACGAGGCCCATAAACGCGGCATCAAGATCATTCAAGACATCGTCGTCAATCATTCCTGCCAGTACGGCATTCGCGGCAAGGTGCATATTGACCATCTACCGATCAAATACTATGTGCCACAGGGCTCGCAGCCGGGCAGTGTCGATCATGGGCCGTATCAAGACCATCTTGGCAATTATACATGGCCGAATCGCGACGATATCGATAATCCAGTCGCGCCGGAATGGTACCGCGAGCGGCATCAAACCGATCCTAAAGGCATGATGCCGTTGACTGATCCGAAGACTGGTGAAACGGTTCCGAAGCCCGGTTACGATCCCGGTCGCTTCTTCGGAATCGATGCGCAAACCCTCGACCCCGAATGGTATATGCAGCATGGATTCATCTGCGGCGGGGATTGGGAAAGCGAAGCCGTCCAGAAGAAGCATATCGCCGGCGATTGCATCAATCTCGCGACCGACCGTCAGAACGTGAAGGATTATCTGATCGGCGCGGTCAACCGTTATCTCGATATGGGCGTAGACGCGCTACGTATCGACACGGTCAAGCATGTGCCGCGCGATAATCTGCTTGAATACGTCAATGCTTGGAAGGCGCACAAGCCGGGGCTGTTCGTGTTCGGTGAAAATCTGGTCAAAGGTTACGGTTGGGGTGATCTCGGCGGCGGTGACAACGGTCCGTCGTTTATCCGGCCGTGGTGGTACACGCGCCTCGGTCACGATCCACGCGACCCGCATTCGGGCGGCGATTCCGGATTTCCGCAGCTCGATTTTGGATTGTTTTCGACCTTCCGTGACAATCTTAGTCGAGGTAGTTTCGAGGGCGTGGCCCGGGTGCTGGAGATGGACTGGATATACGGCAATGCCTCGACGCTGGTGACTTTTTTGCAGAATCACGATGTCGGGCCGGACAACGACTTCCGTTTCCGCTTTAAAGGCGAGCAGTGGATGGCGGCCGCCGCCTATAACCTGTTGTGGACCGTGCGCGGCATACCTTGCCTGTACTACGGCGAGGAAATCGAATTCATGAAGGGTGCGCCGCAGGATGTCATCGGCAACGACGATACGCTCGATCAAACCGGCCGGGCCTATTTTGGTGATCATCTGACCGACGAGAACATTGGTACCACCCAAAGCCATCCGCTATACCAACACATCAAGCGCTTAAATCAGGTCCGGGGAGCGATACCTGCATTGCAAAAGGGCGAAATGAGTCAA
>SLIO01000268.1 GCA_007135635.1 Methylomicrobium sp.
ATCGCATCGCAAGCAAGAACCGCAGCAGCGCTCAGCAATGCGGCATCGGTTGGAGAACTCGCCGACGACGAAGTCCGGGTTTCGTATATTCCCGATTTTATTAAGGATCAAATTCGCGACGAGATCCGCGCGGAACTACGCGAGGACGTCACCGGCGACGTGATCAGCAAGGCCAAGGAAGAAGGCTGGGGCCTGGCCGATGCCTTGCCTGAATGGACGCGAAAATTTAAGTTGTCGGGAGATTTGCGGTTGCGGTATGAGCCGGTGTTTTATGCCAAGGACAATGTGGCGCCGGGTCCTTTTTACCCTAATGCTCAGGCAATTAATGAGGCCGGTGGGGTAACGAATGCTGATCTCGATGCTTTTCAAAACACACAAACTAACGAACAGCGCTTTCGTCAACGGTTGCGATTAGGCATTGACGCAGATATCGCCGAAGGCCTTACAGCGGCGGTTAGATTGTCAACCGGCAATTTCCGCGATCCGGTTTCAACCAACCAGACGCTTGGACAAACCGGTGATCGCTATGATTTCAATGTTGATCGCGCCTATTTGCAGTATGACGATATCGATAGTTTTGGTTTCAATTGGCTGACTTTGATGGGCGGGCGCATCAAGAATCCGTTCTTCGTTGGCGGCGGCGAGTTTACTAGCGGTTCCGAGTTAGTTTGGGATACCGATTTATCTTTCGAGGGTTTCGCCGCGACCTACCGCTACAATCTAGGCTTGACGAACGGATTGGGTGACGATGCCCGCATGATTTATGCGACCGCCGGAGCTTTTCCATTACAGGAAGCGCCATTCAGTCATAACGATAAATGGTTGTTCGGCGGACAGCTCGGTTTTAATTGGGGTTTCAAGAATCATGACAGCCTAAAATTTGCGGCGGCTTATTATGATTATAAAAATATTAGAGCAAGGCCAAACAACTCGGCTAGCGGAACTTGTGATTTAAATACGCGGGCCAATGATGCATCAATGCCGGAGTTTATGCAAGGTGGAAATACGTTAGCGGGCATTTGTTTAGAAGGAGATCAGTTAAATCCAGGTGACCAATTTGGAATGCTAGGGCTGGCATCTGATTATAATATCGTCAACCTGACCGTTCGTTATGACATGGGCTTGTTTGATGAAATTCATTTAACATTATCCGGTGATTATGCAAAAAACATCGGTTTTGACAATGCAAAGGTGCAAGCGGCTCGAATTTTAAGTGGAGGAGACGTAGAAGAGCAAACCACGGCCTGGCAAGTGCGCGCCGACTTAGGTTGGTTACGAGTCGATAAAAAAGGCAACTGGAGCACTTTTGTCGCCTACAAACGGGTCGAGCGGGATGCGGTCCTCGATGCGTTTTCGGATTCGGACTTTCATTTGGGCGGCACGAACGCAAAGGGCTGGATACTCGGTGCGAACTATGGGTTGCTGAACAACGTCTGGCTGACCAGTCGCTGGCTGAGCGCCGATGCGATTGACGGTCCGCCGTTTGCCATTGATGTATTTCAATTCGACATCAATACTAGGTTCTAAGTCGATGTTAAACAAGGCCGACATAATTAAATCGATCGCATTGACGCTTGTATTAACTTCAATGACGGTTAGTGAAGTTAATGCCCAGGCGGCGCGCCGAGACGACGGCGGCAGCGCTCGTGTCATCAATAGGCTTCAAGGGATGGTCCGCGAAATGACTGCCGAGCGCGATGCGTTGAAAGCAGAAAACGATAAGCTGGCTTCCGAGATCGAAACGCTGAAAGAGCAGCATGAAGCGGCGGTTTCTCGTGAAGAAAAGTTGAGCGGCGAGTTGGACACGCAAAAAAGTACCAATGAAGCGGTTCGCGGCCGGCTCGATCAAACCCATGAGAAATTGGTCGAGGTTGTCGAAAAATATAAGGTTTTGAATCAGGCCAAAAACCAATTGAGCCTGGAACATGCCGAGTTGCAAAAACTACAGGAGTTTACTGTTTCGGAACTGGATTCCTGTGAGGATAAAAATATCAAGATGTATCAGGCGACGCGTGAGATGCTGAAAAACTATAGCGGACAAAGCCTGTGGTCGCGTTTGGTGCAAGCCGAACCGGTTTTTCAATTTAAGAGCGTTGAACTCGAAAACATCATTCAGGAATACGAAGATAAGTTGATCGAGCAAAAGTACAGGCGCAAGACCGAAGCTGAAGACGTTTACGAAGAATCGGAAGGGGCAGAAGAAACTGAAGTTTCCGCACCGGAACCTGAACCCGAAGAAGTGGATCAGCCTGATGAAATGCAAAGCCAAGAGGAAGGCGGCTAAAAGAAGGAATAGCTAACGATAGCGATATCGAAACATTACGGACGGCTGGCACTCAAAGCCATTAACCTAAAAAGAGCAGCGCCGTAGGGTGCGCATCGCGCATCTTTCCACGGTGTAGAACCGACAAGAGCCCGACCAGGTGCGCGATGCGCACCCTACGCCGGTCACTTAAGAACCTATGAACTCCAACAATTTCAAAAATATTTTTGAGTTTAAAACGCGGGAACACAGGATTTAGCTAAAAATAGCTTTTTTCGACAGACTAGGGTGGCACTCAAAGCCATTAACCTAAAAAGAGCAATTGAGAGCCTCAAACTACCGTTCGCCCTGAGCCCTTCGGCTACGCGCTCAGGAGAGCCCCTTCGGCTACGCTCAGGAGAGCCCTGTCGAAGGGTGAACGGTTGTTTGAGGCTTCACCAAGCCGGTGTAAGTGTTGTAGACCCTTCATGCTTCGACTTGGCTCTCAAGAAACAGCTTTTTTGTATATGTAAAATCAATGACTTGCCAAGATATAAAAATACAAAAAATTACGTCAAACAGCGACTGTTTCATGGTAACGCCATGCGACCGAAGGGCGCTTACTTTGCTCAGCACG
>SLIO01000226.1 GCA_007135635.1 Methylomicrobium sp.
GCGATCATCGGCGACGGCAGCATTACCGGCGGCATGGCCTTTGAGGCGATGAATCATGCCGGCGCGATCGATGCGAATTTGCTGGTGATCTTGAACGATAACGATATGTCGATTTCGCCGAATGTCGGCGCGTTGAATAATTATCTGACTAAGATTCTGTCGAGTAAGATTTATTCTTCGGTACGCGAGGAAAGCAAGAAGGCCTTGAGCAGCATGCCGAGCGTCTGGGAGTTGGCGCGCAAGACCGAGGAGCACATGAAAGGCATGATCGTGCCCGGTACTTTATTCGAGGAATTGGGGTTCAATTATATCGGTCCGATCGACGGCCATGATCTGGACATGCTGGTGTCGACGCTGGAGAATCTCAAACAGATTTCCGGCCCGCGTTTTTTGCATATCGTTACCAAGAAAGGCAAAGGCTATGCGCCGGCCGAGAAAGACCCGCTCGCCTATCACGGGGTACCGGCCTTCGACCCGAGCCGGGATTGCCTGCCGAAATCGGCCCCTTCTCCGCATCCGACTTATACGCAGGTGTTCGGAGAATGGCTCTGCGACATGGCCGAGCAAGACGAGCGTTTGCTGGGCATTACCCCGGCGATGCGCGAAGGCTCGGGCCTGGTCGCGTTTTCCGAACGTTTTCCGACGCGTTATTTCGATGTCGCCATCGCCGAGCAGCATGCCGTGACACTGGCGGCAGGCCAAGCCTGCCAAGGCGCCAAACCGGTGGTCGCGATTTATTCGACCTTTTTACAGCGTGGCTACGATCAATTGATACACGATGTGGTCTTACAGGATCTGGACGTATTATTCGCCTTAGACCGCGCAGGTCTGGTCGGCCCGGACGGCCCGACCCATGCCGGCAGTTTCGATTACACCTATATGCGCTGTTTGCCGAATATGTTGATCATGGCGCCGGCCGACGAGAACGAATGCCGGCAGATGCTCTATACCGGTTATATTCATAAAGGACCGGCCTCGGTACGCTATCCGCGCGGCAAGGGGCCTGGCGTACCGGTCGATTGCGCCATGACCGCCCTACCGATCGGCAAGGCCGAACTTCGCCACCAAGGCGGACGCATTGCGATTCTGGCCTTCGGCAGCATGGTCGCACCGGCCGAACAAGCCGGCAAGCAACTCGGCGCGACCGTCGTCAACATGCGTTTCGTCAAGCCGCTCGATGAAGCGATGATTCTGGAAATGGCCAAAAGCCACGACATCATCGTCACAATTGAGGAAAACGTGATCGCCGGCGGTGCCGGCAGTGCGGTCAATGAATATCTGCAGGCGCAAAAAATCTGGATGCCGGTCTTGAACATCGGCCTGCCCGATGCCTTCATCGAACAAGGTACGCGTGAGGAATTACTGAGTTATTGCGGATTGGATACCCAAGGGATTCTGCAGCGCATCGAGCAATTTTGTGCGTGATTTTGAAAGCAATGCGTGCCTGTTTTCACGCTTGGGATGCGCGCGGGGCGGGTTATTTAACCCGTCTCGAACGTTTCGTTTGGACTGACCACAGTCAAAACGTTTAAGACGAGACTACATACCCCGTTCTGCCATGATTTATCGTTCCCATGCTCTGCGTGGGAATGACGCTTTAGACGCTCCGCGTCGACTTGCGGACTGGCAGGTGGATTGGAAAACTGTACGAAGCTCTTGCTTGTTTTATCGATTGCTAGAACACAGAAGCGTCCCGGATGCATTCCCACGCAGAGCGTCACTACCATTAAGTTAAGTCGTCACAGAATAAGTAATGATGGCATTCAGGATCGAATGTGCTTTAAAAGCCTGCCTTCCATGGCATTGGATTCCGCCAGTCCATGGCGGAATGACGGGTTCCCCTTAACTTAATGACAGTAACGCAGAGCGTAGGAACAATTAAACTCAATCTTCATGAAACCTCATGGTCTATTTGTTTTTACACTATTTCGAATCCCTTTTCCATCTCGGACCACAGTACGTACATTTTAACTATGAACAAATTAAAAGAAAAAATTCGCGACATCCCGAACTTTCCGAAGCCCGGTATCATCTTTAAGGATATTACACCGCTGGTAAAAGACCCGGTTGCAGTAAGGCTTGCGGTCCATCATTTACTTCATCCGTTCCTGGAAAGAGATATCACGGCTATAGCCGGCATGGAAGCGCGCGGCTTCATATTCGGCGCATTGGTCGCATGGGAACTGGGATTGCCGTTTGTACCGCTTAGAAAGCCGGGCAAATTACCCTATGACGTTCAAAGCGTTTCTTACGACCTGGAATACGGATCGGCTACATTGGAAGCACATAGCGATGCGTTTGAAACCGGGGACCGCGTGTTATTGATAGACGATTTGCTGGCAACAGGCGGTACCGCTAAAGCCAGCTGCGAATTGGTCGAGAAACTGGGCGCAACCGTTGAAGCCTGTGCATTTGTCGTTGAATTGGATTTTCTCAAAGGCCGTGAAAAACTTGAAGCATATGAAGTTCATTCGCTAGTTCACTTTTAATAACCTATGTTTGAACATGACAACCCTAATCTTTATCAGGCGCTTGATCGGTTAATTTTTCAACATCATTTTCTTCAAAAAACGCTTCTTCCAATTCCAGCAATTCGTTTATATCGTCATTAACGTCGACATTACCGTCATTAATAAGATTATTACGCCACTGAAGATAAGATTCTCGGGTAAATACATAGGGGTCTAATGCCGCCTCATCGATAAATTTCAGCGTACCGTCAACGTTAGCCCTAGCGTTGACAACTTCCAAAACTTGTAATGCTTGTACAGGCATTCCAACATAAGTCGCAGGATTCGCCGCAGTATCCAATACCGCCCCGGGAATTCCTCGGGTAGTCGAGGGTCCTATAAAAGGCAGCATCAAATAA
>SLIO01000420.1 GCA_007135635.1 Methylomicrobium sp.
GTCCGTATTGGCACAAATAAATTGTACTCCGTCGATCTGTTTTTCGACCATATGGTTGACCGCATTACCGCCGCCACCGCCGACCCCAATGACTTTAATCACAGCATTTTCAGCACCGATATCCAACAACTCGTATTTCATTTCGATTCCCCTTACAAAATCACAATTTTTTGTTCTTAAAAATTACCCTGAAACCATTTCTTTATCTTGCCGATGAACCCGGTGCTTTCGGCATCGAGTCCTTCATAGCTACCTCTATGCTCTTTCCCATAGAGCAATAATCCAACCCCTGTGGAATGGATAGGGCTCTTCACCGCATCAGTCAATCCCGACACATGCTGAGGCACCCCCATCCGAACCGGCATGTGGAATATTTCTTCAGCCAGCTCTATCAATCCCGCCACCTTCGAACTGCCTCCCGTCACCACGATTCCTGCGGCTATCATTTCTTCATAGCCGCTTCGCCTTAATTCCGCTTGCACCAGCAACATCAATTCTTCATATCGCGGCTCGATGATTTCCGCGAGATTTTGAACTGATATTTTACGCGGAGCTCGGTCCCCGATACTCGGCACTTCGATCAATTGTTCGGTATTCGCTAATTGCGTCAATGCACAAGCATATTTCTGCTTGATTTGTTCGGCGTTTTGCGTCGGCGTTCTCAAGGCCACCGCGATATCGTTAGTCACCTGGTCGCCGGCTATCGGTATCACGGCCGTATGCTTGATCGCGCCGTTCGAGAATACTGCAATATCAGTCGTGCCTCCGCCGATATCGATCAAACAAACCCCTAAATCCTTTTCATCTTCGGTTAACACCGAATTGCAAGACGCCAACTGTTCCAATACGATATCATCAACCTCAAGTCCGCAGCGGCGTATACATTTGATGATATTTTGCGCAGCACTGGCACTGCCGGTCACCATATGGACTTTCGCTTCAAGTCGAATACCCGACATACCGATCGGTTCTTTAATGCCGTCTTGTAGATCGATTACGAATTCCTGCGGCAAAATATGCAGAATTTTCTGATCGGCAGGGATCGCAACCGCTCGTGCCGAATCGATCACTCGATCGATATCGTATTGCGTCACTTCTTTTTCCTTGATCGCAACGATACCGTGCGAATTAAGGCTTCGGATATGACCGCCGGCAATTCCGGCGAATACCGAGGTAATCTGGCAACCGGCCATCAGTTCTGCTTCTTCGACCGCTCGCCTGATCGACTGCACGGTCGATTCCAGATTAACCACAACGCCTTTTTTGAGGCCTCTTGATACCGTACATCCAATTCCAATGACTTCCATTTCGCCACCGTCCGTATATTCGCCGACAATAGCCGCGACTTTGGAAGTTCCTATATCGAGCCCGACTACTACATTCCGATCTGATTTTTTTGCCATTTTATAAACTCTTACAACGCTCTTATCTTCGCCTGTTAGGACTGTCGCCGCCCGGCGGCCATTTTTTTCCAGTCTATTGTTTTAGCTTCCGGCTTCCACAATACGGTATATCCGTTCGGATATCTTAAATCGACTTTGGCCATCGCATCGATATGCTCCGGCTCAAACAATTGCAGCGTTTTCAAAAATCGCTGAAAACTTTTTAGTTGCTCCTTCCTACCCAACAAAACCTCGGTTCCATTACTCAACACAATCCGCCATGATCGCCTTTCATCGATAACGAATTCGGTTAACCCTAAGGCCCGGTCGGTTAACGTTGTGCTGATACCTTTCATAATCTCCAGTACTTTTTGCTGCTGTCCGGAAGGCCCCACCAACATCGGCAAATGATCGAAGCGATCGACATTCGACGGGGTAAACACCTCTCCGCGAACATTGAGCAAGCTGTTATTTCCCCAACGCGCAACAGCTGCCTGCTCGTATACTTTTATATCAATCGCATCGGGCCAAACTCTTTTGACGCTGACTTTATCGACCCAAGGCATTTGTTCGACCGCTTCCTTGATCGCCTCGATATCGGCGGAAAAAAAACCCGTCTTTACCAGAGGCAGCAATATTTCCTTCACTTCGCTTTTGCTAATATATTGAAAAACACCTTCTGTCCTAACGTATTTAATGGCTGTAGCATGCGCTTCGTAATTCTTTAGACTGCCCCAAACGACCCACGTTATGCCTATCAGTATGACGACACTTGCTATAATTCCGGAACCTCGCATGACTCCTTATCCGTAACTCGTTTCGAGAATTCGCCATACCAATTCTTCAAAGCTTATTCCCGCCTGTTTGGCGGCCATCGGCACCAGACTATGATCTGTCATGCCGGGCACGGTATTGACTTCAATCAACTGCGTTTGACCGGAACCATCGATGAACGCATCAACCCGCGCCCAACCCTCGACCGCTAGCGCTTCACAGGCCGACACAGCCAATGATTGCAAACTCTGTTCCACCTCCGCATCCAATCCGCATGGACAATGGTAGAGAGTGGTGTTCGCTCTATATTTCGCGTCGAAATCGTAAAACGCATTCGGCGTTTCGAGACGAATAACAGGCAGTGCTTCACCGTTCAATACCGCGATCGTGTATTCCTTGCCGCTGACCCAAGCCTCGGCATAGACATCGCACCGGTATTGCACGGCCAGCCGGTAAGCTTCGATCAATTCATTTAGGCTGTTCGCCTTGCTCATGCCGATGCTGGACCCTTCCAATGCCGGCTTAACGATAAGCGGTAAGCCAAGCTTTTCTATGCAATCCTTCGCATCGCTCTCGCTTTTCAATAAAAACCATTTCGGTGTCGGCAAACCTAAACCATGCCAGCATAATTTTGTGCGCAGCTTATCCATGCTCAAGGCTGAAGCTAAAACGCCGCTACCGGTATAAGGCAAATGCATCGCTTCTAAAACGCCTTGTAAGACACCGTCCTCGCCACCGCGTCCGTGGATAATATTGAAGACACGGTCCGCTTTGACGCCAGTCAGTGCATCGATCGCACTGCCGTTGACATCAACAGCCTCAACGTCAACACCTTGGTTTTGCAACGCTTGAAACACCGCCGCGCCACTGATCAATGAAATTTCCCGTTCGGCTGCCGTACCGCCCATGAGCACGGCCACGCGTCCAAATTGTCCGGGCTGTTTTATTTGAGCCGGCTTCATAAGGCCTCACCTACCACACAAACTTCTGTTAGCAATCTTATCCCCTGCATTGTTTCCACGGTGTCCTGCACATGGCCAATCAGTGCTTCGATATCCGCCGCTTTAGCACCGCCTATGTTGACTATAAAATTAGCGTGCTTGGCCGATACTTCAGCACCACCAATACGATAGCCTTTCAATCCGCATGCCTCTATCAGCCGAGCTGCAAAATCGCCCGGCGGATTTTTAAATACTGAGCCGCAACTCGGCTGGTTTGTTGGTTGCGTCTGATTGCGTCGTTCCAACAATATCTTTATTTTTTGCTGGCTCTCAGCGATATCTCCCGATTTCAGCCTTAATTCGGCGGACAAAAACCACTCTTGCCCCGGGCCCGATACCGAGCGATAAGCTACGTCATAATCCGCACGGTTTCGTTGTCTGACTTGTCCGAGTTCATCAATCGTTTCAACGCTGTCGACGATAGCCCAGGTTTCGCCGCCAAAAGCTCCGGCATTCATTTTCAAGGCACCGCCGAGAGTCCCGGGAATGCCCGCTAAGAATTCGGCGCCATCCAAACCTTGTTCGCCGCAATATCTAGCGATTAATGCACAAGGAACGCCGGCTTCGACATACACGCGAAATTCATCTCTTTTACACATACCCTTCAGTCGGTTACGTGTATTGATGACCGTCCCACGAATACCACCGTCCCTAACCAATAAATTACTGCCTAGTCCCAACCAAAAAAGCGGATCCCTGCCATGATGCGACTTTATAAAGTTGATGAGATCTTGTTTATCCTGCGGTATAAACAACCAATCGGCCTCGCCGCCTACTCGCCAACTGGTATATTTGGCCAGTTTTTCATGGGCCAGTAATTGCCCCTTTATTTCAGCACGCACTTATTTCATCACTCAATGATTGCGTTTTTCATCATATCTTGGGCAACAGCTTTAATCAGAGAGCCCACGATCAACGCAGCTCCAGCGCTGCCGCCAATTGTTCCGGCAAATCGGCTGCAATTTGTCCGACATTTCCTGCCCCCATCGTCAGCAATACGTCGCCGGCTTGTAAAATGCCGGCCAATATTTCCGGCAATTCTTCTAAATCTTCTACAAAAACCGGGCTAACCTGCCCCCTAACCCTTATCGCGCGGCTCAAGGCCCGTCCATCGGCGCCGGTAATGGGGGTTTCTCCTGCCGAGTAGACATCGAGCAAAATCAAAACGTCGACGCTCGACAGCACCTGTACGAAATCCTCGAACAAGTCCCTTGTGCGAGTATAGCGATGCGGCTGAAAGACAACGACTTCCCGCCGATTTGGCCATGCCTGCCGTAAAGCTTCCAGCGTCGCAGCAATTTCCCGGGGATGATGTCCGTAATCGTCGACCATCGTTAGTCTGCCCTTATCGATCGGCAAATCGCCCTGTATTTGAAACCGCCTTCCAACGCCTTTAAATGCTTGAAGACTTTTAACAATGGCTTCGTCATCGACATCCAAAGCCGTCGCGATCGCAATCGCCGCCAACGCATTAAGCATGTTATGCCAGCCCGGCATATTCAAGGTCACCTTGAGCGGCTCATAGTCGCCGGCACGCAATACCGTAAAAGTGGTAAACATACCGTCTTGAACAACCTCAACGGCCCGAACATCGGCTTGTTTATCAACCCCGTAAGTCTTGAAGGGTTTGGACATCTGCGACAACACTTCTTGAACACCTTCATCATCGATACACATCACCGCCAATCCATAAAACGGCAATTGATGAATGAACTTGATGAAGGTATCTTTTAAATTACTATAGCTGCCTTGATAGGTCGCCATATGGTCCTGATCGATATTGGTCACGACCGCCATCATCGGCTGTAAAAATAAAAACGAAGCATCGCTTTCATCGGCTTCGGCAACTAAATAATGTCCTTGTCCGAGCTTGGCATTCGCCCCGGCACTGTTCAAGCGTCCGCCAATCACGAAAGTCGGATCCAGGCCGGCTTCGGCTAGAATGCTCGCAATCAAACTGGTCGTCGTCGTCTTTCCGTGCGTCCCGGCAACGGCAATGCCGAAGCGGAAACGCATTAGCTCGGCAAGCATTTCGGCACGCGGAATAACCGGGATTCGCTTAATGACCGCTTCGTCAACTTCCGCATTGCTGCGGTCTACTGCAGACGAAACCACAACCACATCGGCATCGCTAATATTCTCTCGGCGATGCCCGATAGTGACGGGAACGCCCAGGTCAACCAATCTTTTGGTAACGGTGCTCTCTTTAAGATCCGATCCCGAAACTTGGTAGCCTAAATTCGATAAGACTTCGGCTATGCCGCTCATACCGGTACCTCCAATACCGACGAAATGAATGCGATCAATGTTACCTAAAGCCTTAGTCGGTATTTTGACTCTCGGAAGATTCATCGCTTGACTTCCGCTTGACAGCATAATGCCACGGCCTCTGTCGCATCCAGCTTGGCGCAGGCTCTTGTTTTCTTACCCATTTCAGCTAAACGCCCAGACACTGACTTGATTCGCTCGGCCAACGTTTCGGGCGATAACTCATTTTGCGCTAGAATCACGGCTCCTCCGACATCGGCCAAATATCGTGCATTTGCGTTTTGATGGTCGTCGATCGCATGCGGCAATGGAATCAACACGGCCGGAATACCGGCTGCGGCCAATTCACTGACCGTCATCGCCCCGGCTCGGCATACCGCGATATCGGCCCATCGATAAGCCTCTGCCATATCTTCGATGAATGCGAATACCTCCGCATCGACGCCTAATTCTTGGTAACGCTGTTCGACTTGAGCATGCATGATTTCGCCTGTTTGATGCCTGACTTTCAAACCGCTTACGGTCGCAACCGCATCAGGAACGACTTGATTCAGCACTTGCGCCCCTTGACTACCGCCGATGACCAGCAACCTGACCGATTCACCAGGCTGACGCGCTATTTTTTCAGGAATCCCAATCAATTCTTTGCGTAGCGGATTGCCGCTCCATAGTGCATTTATTTTTTTATCGAAGCTTCCTGGAAAAGCCTCCAGTACTCGGTTAGCCCATTTGGCCAATAACCGGTTAGTCGTACCCGGCACTCGGTTTTGCTCGTGAATCACCAGAGGAATGCCCATTAATTTGGCCATTACCCCCCCGGGCCCCGCGACAAAACCCCCCATACCTAAAACAACATCCGGCTTACGGCGACGCAAAATCCGCCACGCTTGTCCGCAGGCTTTGATCAACAACAATACGGCTTTGATTTTTGCAAATAGTCCTTTGCCGCGAACACCCGCCACCGACAACCAATCGATGTCAATCCGGTGCGCCGGAACAATGCGGCTTTCCAAGCCGCTTTTTGTACCGAGCCAACTCATTTGCCAGCCTTGTTCGGCAAGATAGTTGGCTACCGCTAGTGCCGGGAACACATGTCCTCCGGTTCCACCCGCCATGATTAAGATACGCGCGCCCAAATCGGCCTCCTTTTAGGCTGACTTGCTGCCATTTCCTGGACTTCGCTATTGACTCGACACAATATTGCGACCGCACAACACATCACGATCATACTGCCGCCTCCGTAACTCATCAGAGGCAAAGTTAAACCCTTAGTCGGCAATATACCCATGTTGACACCCATATTGATGAACGACTGGAAACCGAACCAAATCCCGATACCGTAAGCGATAAATGCCGCGAATTTATTGCCGACCGCTTCGGCTTTGGCGCCGATATCAATAGCGCGCCAAACCAAAAGTGCAAAGAGTAAAATCACCGTTACGACGCCCAATAAACCCAATTCCTCTGCAATTACCGAAAACAAAAAATCGGTATGCGCCTCTGGCAAATAAAACAATTTTTGAATCCCGCTGCCGAGTCCTACACCAAACCATTCGCCTCGCCCAAACGATATCAACGCCTGAACCAATTGAAAACCGGTGTCCTGCGGATCGGCCCAGGGATCCAAAAAACTGATCACTCGCCGAAGACGATAGGGCGAAACAATCACCAGCACCGCGGCCATCGCTGCTATTGCGGCCAATAAGATACCGAATTGCCATAAGCGGGCACCGGCCAAAAACATCACGCCCAAGGCAATAATCAAAATCACGACTGCCGAACCGAAATCGGGCTCCATCAGCAACAATACACATGCGACCGTAAATAACATCAACGGCTTAACTAATCCGAATGAGGATTCTCTAACCGAGTCCTCATAACGAGTGACATAACTCGCCATATAAATGACCGAAATCAACTTAACGACTTCCGAAACCTGAATACGAAATCCGCCTATCGACAGCCATCGAACCGCACCATTGACCCTGACGCCAAGTCCCGGGATCAATACCAACACTAACAAGCCCAGACCGAACACGAACAAATTTGGCCCCCATTGCTCCCATTTTTCGAGCGGCACGGTAAAAATGCCCGCCGCCAACGCCAAGCCCATCCCGATATGGATCATCTGCTTAATCGGATAGAGTAAGCTGTTGTCGCCCAGCTTCGCGCCCAAATGCAACGAAGAAGACGACACCATCACATAACCGATGAGTAATAATCCCGTGGTTACCGCAAGC
This sequence comes from Methylomicrobium sp., assembly GCA_007135635.1. Taxonomy (GTDB): domain Bacteria; phylum Pseudomonadota; class Gammaproteobacteria; order Methylococcales; family Methylomonadaceae; genus Methylotuvimicrobium. The sequence continues at coordinate 7,666 of SLIO01000420.1, forward strand.
AATAACGGGTCGAAATAAAACCGGCCAGCTTTAATTGGCGCCATCTGAAGACTCATGCTTTTAGCTCCATAACTGCAGTAGCAAATTTTTCGCCGCGCTCTTTATAGCTTTTATATTGATCAAGACTCGCGCAAGCTGGGGAGAGCAATACGGTATCGCCCTCATCGGCAATTTCGGCAGCAACTTTTACCGCTCGAGCGACATTTTCAGCCTTATAAACGGGCACGCTGTTATTCAATGCTTGCTCGATCAAAGGCCCATCCTTCCCCATTAAGATCACGCTTTTTGCCTGGCGCTTGATCGCCGGGACCAATTCGCTCATGTCCGCGCCCTTTGCATCACCACCCGCTATCAAGATCACTTGCCGGGTATAACCTTGCAATGCCGCAATGCAGGCACCGATATTTGTTGCCTTCGAATCGTTGACCCAGGTGATACCGTTTTTAACGGCAACCCGCTGCATCCGATGATCCAAACCTTTGAAATTTTTTAATGCCTTGCACATCGATCGTTCGTCTAAACCGATCGCCGTGCCCAAGGCTATTGCCGCCAAAGCGTTCGCGGCATTATGCAGTCCTTCGAGAGGCAATTCGTCCAACGCCATCAAGCGCTTGTCATTCCGCATTAAATACCCTTTATGGCCTTCCCAAGCCAAATGGAACTCCGCCTTGCTATTAATCGTAAAAGTCAAAATCGTCCGCCCTGGAATAGCCATATCGATAACCAAAGGATCGTCGGCATTCAAAACCATTACGCCAGTGCCCCGAAATATTTTTTGTTTTTCACGAGCGTATTCAGCAACAGTGTCATATCGGTCCAAATGATCAGGCGATATATTCAACACTGTCGATGCAGTGGCATTCAGGATCTCGGTGCGTTCCAATTGAAAACTGGATAACTCCAAAATATAAAGTTCGATATCCGGTGCCAATAAGTCCAATGCCGGCGTACCCAGATTACCGCCGACTGCCGATTTTTTCCCTGCTTCCGCAGCCATCGCGCCGAGCATCGTCGTTACGGTACTTTTACCGTTCGATCCGGTAATCGCAACGATCGGCGCCGCAGCACAGGCCGCCAACAAATCGATATCGCCGATGATTTTAGCGCCTTGCGCATGCGCCTTGACGATCGAATCCTCTCTAAGCGATACGCCGGGACTGACAATCAAATGAGTCGCCACTTTAAAAGCATCGGCATCGAAACCGCCGGTAAATACTGCCGCATCGGGCAGATTTTCCAAAAACTTGTCGAGCAGCGGCGGCTTTGCCCGGCTGTCGACGATGGCGAAGCGAATCCCTTGTTCATCTAGGAAACGAGCGACCGAAAGCCCCGTTTCGCCCGCTCCTACTACCAGCGCTCTGGAATTGGCCTTGTCCAGACCAAACTTTTCGGCTAAAGCCGTGGCTGTATTGACTGCATTCATCGTCATCTCAACTTCAAAGTCGACAACCCGATTAACACTAAAATAAATGTAATGATCCAAAATCTGACGATAACGCGCGGCTCCGGCCAACCTTTCAATTCGAAGTGATGATGAATCGGAGCCATGCGAAACACACGCTTACCGGTCATTTTGAATGACGCGACTTGAATGATTACCGACAGGGTTTCAATCACGAACACGCCGCCCATGATCACCAAAACAATTTCTTGTCTAACCAGTACCGCCAAAACACCCAGCGCAGCGCCAAGCGCCAGGGCGCCGACATCGCCCATGAACACCATCGCAGGATAAGTGTTGAACCACAAAAAACCTAGCCCGGCGCCGATTAACGCAGCGCAAAATACGATAAGTTCGCCTGAATTCGGCAAAAATGGAATCGCCAAATATTTCGCAAACTCGGCATGGCCCGACAAATAGGCAAATATCCCCAGGCCCGCTGCCACCATGATAGTCGGCATGATTGCCAAACCGTCCAAGCCATCGGTCAAATTCACCGCATTGCTGCTTCCGACGATGACAAAATAGGCCATGACAATATATAACCACCCCATTTCAACACCGACATCTTTGAAAAACGGCACTATGAATTGAGTTTCGGCCGGTGTGCTTGCTGTGACAAACAAATAGACAGCGGCGCTCATTCCGATCACCGATTGCCAAAAATATTTGGCCCTGGCCGATAAACCATCACTATTCCCCAACATGACTTTTTTATAATCGTCGACAAAACCGATAATGCCGAAGCCCATCGTAACGATAAAAATCACCCAGACATAACGGTTTTCGAGGTTACTCCACAGCAAGGTACTAATGCCGACCGCAACCAATATCAATGCACCGCCCATCGTCGGCGTACCGGCTTTATCGAAATGCGTTTTAGGTCCATCCGTTCGCACACATTGATCGATTTTTTTTCTGGTAAATTTTTTGATCATATAAGGCCCGATCACCAGCGAAATAATCAACGCGGTGAGCGCCCCCAAAATGGCCCGCATCGTCAAATATTGAAAAACCCGAAACGCGCTATCGAGTGTCATCAAATACTCGGTCAAGTAAAGTAACATGCTATGTCCTGTAATTCTCTACGATGGCTCCGACCACACGTTCCATGCGCTGGGCTCTCGAGCCTTTCACGAGTAGGGTTTCATGACCGTTCAATTCGCGCTTCAAAGCTTCTGTCAATTCATCTTGTGTTTCGTAAAAAATGCCTCCTTCACCAAAAGACTCTACTGCATACCGAGCATCGCTTCCGGTCGCAAACAGCCTTTTTACGCCAATCGTTTGCATGGTTTCGCCCATTTCTCGATGTATTTCCGGGCTCTCCGGGCCTAACTCGCCAAAAGCCCCTAATACGACCCAGGGCTCCCCGCCGCATTCGATCAACACGTCGAGACCGGCTTTCAGCGATGCCGAGTTTGCGTTGTAGGTATCATCGATCACAATATTGCCCTGACGCCCGACCAGCGGCTGCAAACGCCCGGTAACCGGTTGTACCTTTTCCAGTCCCTGCTTGATCGTCAATGGCTCAAAGCCTAAGGCAGTAGCGGCAGCACCTGCGGCCAAGGCATTCAGTACGTTATGCCGCCCGGCCAATTTGAGCCGTATCGGCACATGAACAGACCCTTGTATCCATTCGAATGCGGTCGCAAATTCGCCGTTTTCGATACGCGTTACGATGTTTTCGGCACGAATATCGGCGCCTGGCTTTAGCCCGAAAGACAATACCTTGCGTGTTCTTGCCAACTCTAGCCAATAATCGAAATAGGTATCATCATGATTCAGCACTGCCGTCCCATCAGGCCCGAGAGAGCCGATAATTTCGCCTTTCGCTCGAGCGATGCCGTCGACACTGCCGAAGCCTTCTAAATGCGCGGGACCGACATTACTGATAATCGTCACATGCGGCTTAGCATACCGACTGGTATAAGCAATTTCACCGGCATGATTCGCGCCCATTTCTATCACCGCATACCGATGTTCGGCGTTCATCCTCATTAACGTCAACGGCACACCGATGTGGTTGTTAAGGTTGCCTTGCGTATAAAGAACAGAACCTTGAACCCCCAATATCGCGGCGGTCATTTCTTTGACTGTGGTTTTGCCGTTGCTGCCGGTAATGCCGA
>SLIO01000042.1 GCA_007135635.1 Methylomicrobium sp.
CGAGCACGATCCGCTAACAGGCCTATATAACCGTCGAAAATTCGAAAAAGAATTCGATCACGCTATCAAAATGGCCACTCGTTATCATCATAGCTCGGCATTGATATTTTTTGATGTCGATCAATTTAAATACGTTAACGATAGTAGCGGCCATCAAGTCGGTGACGAACTACTAGTTAAAGTGGCCGAAAATCTACGCAGCTTCACTCGTGATACCGATTTTATCGCTCGCTTTGGCGGCGATGAATTTATCGTGATTGCTCCTGAAATCAGTCAACAAGCAGCTGAGGATTTAGTACAAAGAATTTGTACGGGAATGACTTCGGTATCGATTATGGACAACAATCAACAACACCGGGTCTCAGTTAGTGCCGGTTTGTTAATGTTTCCAGAGCCTAATTGCTCCGCCCAAGATCTTTTGGCCACTGCCGATGTTGCGATGTATAAAGCCAAAGAGACTGGTCGGGGAGGGTGGAGACTCGCAAATAGCGAGGATATTAACCGGCGCGAAATCAAAAAGAGGGTCAATTGGAAAGCCAGAATTGAACAAGCGCTTAACGATCGGCAATTTAAGCTGTATTACCAACCGATCATGCATATTAGCGATAAGACCATCTCGCATTATGAGTGTTTGCTGAGAATGGTAGGTAGTAACGGAGAAATTATCCCGCCCGGCATGTTTATCGAAGTCGCCGAACAAACGGGACTGATTTTTCAACTTGATATGCGCGTTGTCGAACTCGCTTTCATAAAACAGGTTGAATTAATCGAACATGGAATCGATATTAGGCTGTCAATTAATTTGTCCGGCGAGACACTTTCTAGTGCCGATGCTTTCACAAAAATCGATAACTTGTTGCGTTCATATAAACTCGATGCACATAATTTTATTTTTGAAGTGACCGAAACGCAAGCGGTGACTAACCTGCAGTCCGCCCATGAATTTATAAATAATATAAATAGCATAGGCGGAAGTTTTGCTTTGGATGATTTCGGCGTAGGTTTTTCATCGATGAGTTATCTCAGGCAATTACCGGTTGAATATTTAAAAATAGACGGGTCATTTGTAAAAAATATTAATTCAAGCCTTGATGATCAATTGTTTGTCAACGCTATTAACAGTGTAGGACAAGGAATGGGCCTAAAAACGATTGCCGAATTCGTAGAAAATGACGCTATTTTCGAAAAACTGGCAACACTTGGTGTTGATTATGCACAAGGCTACGGAATAGGTAAGCCGATGCCGTTTCTTGAATTTCATAGGAATAACGATATCGACTTTTAGAAGTCGTAAGACATCATAATGGTATACATATCCCAATGTTGCGTTGTTCCTTCGGGATTTTCCAAACCGGATAGCCAACCGGTTCCGTTAATACGGTGATATTCGGCGCTGAAATTCAATGCTGGCAATATTTCATAACGCAGGCCAAAAGTCCAATCTTGAGCAAACCGGGAATAATTCGCAACGCCTGGAGCGGATTGAGCAAGATTAAAACCTTTTTTATCATCCATGTCCCAAATCAAATCGTCGTAACGCACTAACGCTTCCAGAGAAGAAGTCAGCCTATAGGTGCCTTGGATATAAAAACTTTGCCCGGTAAATTCAGTATCCGGAATTGCCCCGAAATTCCTTAATTGAGCGCGGCGTAAGGCATATTCGCCGGTAAGCGACCATTTTTCGGCGTTATATTGAGCTGAAAAGATTAATGGGTTGAATCGCCATGAACCTGCCTGAAAAAACGCACCGGTTGACGGTTTATAATTGCCGTTAAAATCAGCATAGGTTATAGCTAGCTTGACTAAGCCATTTTCCCATTCGTATCCGGTTCGCAACACCCAGGATATGTCGCCTTCCATTTCTCCCGGATCTGAACCGACTAGTGTATTTTTGAAATCCGGATCATCCATTCTTGGGATGACTACACCGAAATTCAGCGAAAAATCGCCATAGTCGGTTCTATGTTCTCCATAGATATAGCCGCCATCAGCTGATAAGGCCAAATTTCTATTGACATCGAAATAAATAGATTGGGGTAACAATATACTCGGCCGAGTCGAGGCAACGTCGCGGGTATCGTTATATAAACCTAGCGGAGTAGGGACTCTGCCACCCCTGAGTGTTAATAATGAATTTTCCGACGAATATAAATTATAGCTGGCCAGTCCGTAATCGATCCGGACGTTGCTGTCGTCGGTTTTACCTGCATCGCGCCAAACCACCTGCATGGCAATTTGTAATTCCGGTAAAATCCTATAAGAGGCATTGATACCGAGTTCTCTAAAGTCAGTTGATATCGAGTCGTCGGTTTTACCAAAAAAGTTATTATCGGAAGTATGAATAAAACCTTGGGATAAAAAGCCGTGAATCTGAAGGTTCTGAGGTAACCAATCGCTTTCGAAGGCTTGAGCGTTTTGAAACAAACAGCATAAAATTAATACGCTGACGTAGCGATGCAATTTAGAAAAACGGTTTAAAGTCGATGTATGACGCATGACTGGAAAAGGCCTTATTTAATGATCAGGATTTTGATATTTTCAGAGATGTCTTCATCGCTTAAATATCCGATTGCGCCAGGTGTAGATGCGATTTTATCCACCATTTCTTCCTTGCTGGAAACGGTGACTGGAGCCTGGCCGGTCCCACTAAATACCAGCTTGTTCCAGCTTCGACGCATCTGATGTGGAAACACATTCAATACTTGTTTACAAAACTTTTGATGAAGAGGATTGTTGTCATGTAATACAAAAACAGTGATGGGGGATCCGTCTTGCCATTGACGAAGCCGCATTCTAAAAATAGCACTCAACCCGTTTCGGCTAACAG
>SLIO01000426.1 GCA_007135635.1 Methylomicrobium sp.
CATCGAACTCAGGCAAGTCGAAGTCGAAACGATTGTTCTCACTTATCCCACCCGAATTAGAGGCATCGACTTCCCGAGAAGCTTTCTCAATCGTCGACTCGTCCTCAATATCGTCTTCCCTATCAAAACCGGCCATGAACAAAGCTGATCCAGGACTAATTTCACTGGCCATTTCAGTAACTTTTGCCCAAAAATCAATATTTTCGTTTTTGCCGGCTAGCTTCAGTTCATTGGCATAATTCTCGAAACCGTCCTTGTTTTCGTTAGCGTAAAATATCTCGAATAGCTTTAACTTGTAGTCGTCATTCTCAGGATGTTCTGCGATCGCTTGTCGAATCAGGCCCTCGGCTTGTTGGTAACGACCGTATGCCAAATAAACATCGGCCTCGGAAATTGGATCGACCTCATGCTGATCGCTGTCGAAAGCGTCGAAATCGCTCGGAGTAAATTCGCTTAAGAACGAACTTTCACCAACGGTTCCTACATCATAAGCAGACTCGTCTTCCGTGGCCAACAAATTCAGCTCATCATCAGAACTTGGCAGACTAATCTGCGATGACGCGGCGAACATGCTATCCGTATCGGTTTCTTTTTCGGTTTGGCGCTTCCTCAACCACAACCAGCCTAAACCACCTAACAAACCGGCGCCGACCAATGCTATTATCGCGTAATATAAGGAATCAAGGAGTTCACTTACAGGCTCTTCCGCCCTAGGTTGTGGCGGTTTTACTGCCGGAGGCGGTGCGGTTGCCTTTGCAGGCTGCGTAACAACAGGTGGACGTGGCGCCTGTAATTCTTCGGAGGGTTGTTTATGCTGCAGCGAGGCTAATTGCTCGTCTTTTATAGCCAGCATTTGCTGCATCACCGCCAATTGTTCTTCCAACTTCTCCAATCGCGCGCGCAATTCCGCATCATCGCTACTTGGCTCATCCTTGTCGGCTCTGTCAGGGTCGACTGGTTGCAACAAGCTATCATCCCTTTCACCGCTAACAACGCGCTCGGTCTCAGCAACATCTTCTTGAGCCGGGGCGACGAGTCTTAATTGCGAGTCGATGATTTCCTCGTCAACCGGTGCCTCCACAGTTGCCACCACCTGACCGCGCCACACTTGATTTTGCCGACTATACTCTGCCACTGCTTCCCGGTGAGAAAGCTTCAGTATGACCTCTCTTTCCGGAACCTTGAGCCGTGCTCCCGCCTTTAATGCATTGACATTATCTTGATAAAACGCGCCCGGATTATTTTCGTATAGCGCTATCATGGTCTGCTCAACCGAAACATCGTTCGAAGGCCTGACTTTCGCAGCGACTGACGTTAGTGTTTCATTTCTACTAACCGGACCGTATACCCCCGATACCTGTTCACGGCGCTCTTCGCGGCTTGGAATGGGCGCTAGCGGCCGCTCAACTACCCGCGCATATTCTTGCTCAGCAGGTGAAGCACCATAATCGCTAGGAATCGGCAATACAGGCTGTTGATAAGTTGCGGGCGGGTCAACCAAAACGGTGAATTCACGGTACAGCGTCCCTTTCGGCCAGTTCACCTCAATCAAAAAATCTAAAAAAGGCTCCTTGAGAACCTCAGTCGAACTGAGTTTAATAACTGCGCGATTATCGGATACGGATACCAGATTGAATTTAATTTTGGAAAGAAAGTAGCTCCAAGGCAGCCCCGCTTCATCGAATTTATCGGGAGGAGCCAGCTTAACGGTAATGTCGGAGGGATTTTCGTCGGGCGCAAGCATCAATGCAATCTCTGCATCGAGACTTTGATTTAGCGCCGAGTGCAATGTGATATCGCCAATACCCAATGGAAGCACACTAGTCGGGGTCATCAACGATATAAGCGCTATGGTTTTAGTCAGTTTGCGCACATTGCTCTCCTTTCATACACATATACCACAATCTAATATCCGGAACAGTCAAATATGGAATAAGCTTAGACTAGATGTAATTTTTTACCAATTCTTCTGCGATTTGCACACTGTTTAAAGCGGCGCCTTTTCTGACATTATCACCAACAACCCATAAGTCGATTCCTAAGGGATGCGAAATATCTTCGCGAATACGCCCAACAAAGACATTATCGTGCCCGGAGGATTCAGTCACCGCAGTCGGATAACCCCCGTCCCGTCGTTCATCGAGCACTGTCACTCCGGGCGCCTTTTCTAATAGAGCGCGCACCGATTCAATATCTATTTTGTGACGCGTTTCAATATGCACCGCTTCGGAATGACCGAAAAAAACAGGCACACGCACTGCGGTAGGATTGACTTGAATGGATTCGTCACCGATGATCTTCCGCGTCTCCCAAACCATTTTCATTTCTTCTTTGGTATATCCATTTTCCATAAATACATCGATTTGCGGCAATACATTGAAAGCGATTTGCTTCGGATAAACGCTCGGCTTAATCGGCTTGCCGTTCAATAAATGAGCGGTTTGTAAACTGAGTTCTTCGATCGCTTCCTTGCCGGTACCTGAAACTGCTTGGTAAGTACAAACATTGATTCGACTGATACCGACCGCATCGTAAATCGGCTTCAACGCAACCAACATTTGAATCGTCGAACAATTTGGATTCGCAATAATGCCTCGATTTTTATAGTCGGCAATCTTCTCGGGATTAACTTCGGGCACGACTAATGGAATATCATCGTCGTAACGAAATTGCGAAGTATTGTCGATCACGATACAACCAGCCGCCGCGGCTTTCGGCGCGTATTCGGCGGAAATCGATGCGCCGGGTGAAAATAAACCGATTTGTACTTTGGAAAAATCGAACTCGGTTAAATCCTGTACCTTCAGCGAACCGCCCTTGAAAGGGA
>SLIO01000325.1 GCA_007135635.1 Methylomicrobium sp.
CGAGAGAATCGGACTCGATAATTGGAATAAACCGGTCGATGGCGATGTATTCATTGTTGACGGATCTCGAGGCTTTTTTAAAGTCGACAAAATTGACTCGACCCTTTCTAAGCGGGTCTACGCGTGCGAAATTCACCCGAGCGCTGTGCTTTGCGGGCAGGGAGATTCCGAAGCAGTCGGCGAAGCCGGGGCGATCGAATCTGCAGTGATCAAACGTTTCGACATTATCGCGGATGGGTTGCTCGACTGCGGTCTTGAAAACGCTCGCCGGGCGCTTAGAATGAACGTGGCCGATTTGCAATGGCGATTTGTCGCTGCGGACCGATTGCAATTAACTTTCACCTTACCGGCGGGCTGCTATGCGACCGCTTTAATCCGAGAAATAATAGAGAGCTAAATCCATGGATATTATTCAAGCCATCTCGTTGGCCTTACTGCAGGGGTTGACTGAATTCTTGCCGATTTCGAGTTCCGCGCATTTGATTTTGTTGCCGGTTTTTATGGGCTGGGAAGATCAAGGGCTCGCATTTGACGTCGCGGTGCATGTCGGTACCTTGACAGCCGTTGTGGCCTATTATCGCAAGGATTTGTTGGTAATTATTTCGGCGTGGTTCGGTTCTTTAACCGGCAAAGGGGCCTGCGACGACTCGCGTTTGGCTTGGTATGTGGTGTTAGGTACAATTCCCGTGGGCCTTGCCGGGCTATCGATGCCTCATTCGCTTGAAGAATCCATGAGGTCGCCCTTAGTGATCGCCGGTTCGACCATTGTTTTCGCAATGTTGTTGTGGGCTTCTGAAAAATTCGCTAAAGAGCGCCGGACAGTCATAACTTTATTCGATGCTATGCTGGTCGGTGTGTTCCAAGCGATTGCGTTAATTCCCGGGACTTCCCGTGCGGGCATTACGATTACTGCCGGTTTGTTTTCCGGCTTGAAGCGCGAACATGCCGCTCGTTTTTCGTTTTTGTTGTCGATTCCGGTAATTGCCTTGGCCGGTATGCTCAAAACCTTAGAACTTTATAAATCCGATATTGTAGTGATGTGGGATTTCATGGCTATCGGTGCCGCTATTTCCGGCGTGGTCGCTTATTTGACGATCGGTTGGTTTTTAAGGTTGCTGGACAAAATCGGTATGATTCCGTTTGTTTGGTATCGTTTAGCGCTCGGCATCGTTTTGTTCGTCGTATTTATCCGCTAAACGCAATAACACGAAGACTGCACCCGTGCCGCCATCCCTGTGCGGCGCGGAACAGAAGGCTTGTACATCCCGGTGTTGGCGAAGCCATAAATTGAGACTGTTTTTCAGAATCGGTAGGTTATCCGGTGAACGGTAGCCTTTGCCATGCACGATACAGACACATCGGAATCCTTCCTCCACACAACTGTGCAGAAAGCGTAATAATTGCTTTTTGGCCTCGTGGCTACTCAGTCCGTGTAAATCGATTTCGGCATCGAGTCCGTAATGTCCTTTGCGCATTTTTCGCAAGACATTTTTTTGTAGACCGGGGCTTAAAAAGCCCATGCTATCTTCCAGGCTGAGCAGTTCCGTTACCGAGATCGATTCGTCAAGTGAATGCGCATTATCAACTGAACGTTTAGTGGGTATAGGTTTAGGTTTAGGAGCGGTGCTTAGGTGCAGTTTGTCGCTGTCTATCGATATGACCTTCCCGACTGTTTGACGAAACAGATCCCGATCTTCCTGTGTTAGGTTTTTTTTTCTCACGTTAGCTGATTTAAATACGATAAGTTGTTAATATTAGTGATTTTATAAACTATTTGCGCACGGGGCGACTTAAAATGCATATTTTGTTGAGCAATGATGACGGCTATCTGGCGGAAGGCCTGAATGCATTGGCGGATGCATTAAGCGGTCATGCCGAAATTTCGGTTGTGGCACCGGATCGAAACCGCAGCGCGGCCAGTAATTCACTGACTCTGGAAAGACCACTCAGAGCTTATCAAACCGCTAACGGTTTTATTAGAGTAGACGGCACGCCGACCGATTGCGTTCATTTGGCAATTACCGGCTTGTTGGCGCAAGAGCCTGATATGGTATTTGCCGGAATTAACCATGGTTCCAATCTGGGCGATGATGTACTCTATTCAGGCACAGTGGCGGCAGCGACCGAAGGCCGGTTTTTAGGGTTGCCTGCTGTGGCGATTTCGTTGGTCGGTAATAATCCGAGGTATTTCGATACGGCAGCGCAAGTCGCCGTTATATTACTACAAAAACTGATAGAAGAGCCCTTACCTCAGGATAGTATTTTGAACATTAATGTACCCGATATCCCTTTTGATCAGCTTAAAGGCTTTCAGGCGACTCGCCTGGGGCAACGCCATAAGGCTGAACCGGTGGTTAGAAGCGTCGATCCTCGAGACAGACCCATTTATTGGGTGGGCCCGCCCGGATCGGAGCAAGATGCAGGACCCGGAACCGATTTTCATGCGATTAAAACGGGATACGTTTCGGTGAGTCCGCTGCAAGTCGATTTGACGCGTTATGAACGCATAGAAGCTCTGAAAAGTTGGTTGCCTTAGGAGAGTACAATAATGATGATGCTTAATTTGAAGGGAATAGGCATGACCTCGATGCGGACACGGGAGCGTATGGTGGGGCGTTTGAAGGAGCAGGGGATCACAAATAATAAAATTCTCGATGCCATGCGCAATACGCCGCGTCATCTATTTGTCGATGAGGCACTCGCCAGTCGAGCCTACGAAGATACTGCTCTGCCGATCGGTTATAACCAAACGATTTCGCAGCCCTACATCGTTGCGAAAATGACTGAATTACTATTGGCTTCCGGTTCACTTGGCAAGGTATTGGA
>SLIO01000468.1 GCA_007135635.1 Methylomicrobium sp.
CCTCGGTTTGCCGCTTCGGTGACTTGTTTATCCCAGACGTCCTGACCGGTCCAGTACCAGTAACAGCTAGTCTCGGCCGTGAGCATCAAGCGCGAGGCTTCTTGCAGCGAAGTATGTTCCGGCGCGCTGTCTTCGATCGTATGCACGAGGTTTTGTAGCGCCGTGAGTACGGCCCACGAGTTTAGGTCTGGCGAATAGGGCTGATCGTAACGGCTAAACCATTTCATGAACTGCGGGTCGCCGTTGTCGGCGCCGCTCCAGGAGCCGGGTTCGATATGCACGGCCTGAGCCGGGTCGGGCGGAAAACGCTGCAAATAATCCTCGCTGGTGGTCAGTTCGAAACGCGGATCTTCATGCAGCCAGCGCACCAGTTGGCTGGTGTTGTGATGATAATAGCTGTCGGCGCCGCCTCCGTGATTATCGCCGTCGGAATGTAGCAGAAAATAAGGCGGATATTTCGGATCGAAGCTGCCGGTGTGAACGATTTGATCGTAGACTTGGCCGAGAACGTCGGGATATTGTAAGGCGCCGAAGCCGCCCCGGGCGTCTTCGTTGCCGATGTAGCGCTCGGCCGGAATGCCGATGATTTTATGCGTCTTACCGTCCGGGTCTTCGTAGACGATATATTCGGGCCGCATCAGGCTCGGGGAAATCTTCGAGCCGGCCCAGATATTGTGTAGTTGCAGCCAATCGTCTACCTGCGGGTTAACTTGTTCCGAAAGGTTAGGCGGTAACATGCCTTCGTTGATGCCTGCATAGGGATAGTCGCGGCAGGCGCGGTAACGGTGGATGGAATCGTAGATGACCGCTTCGATGCCGGCTTCTTTCAGTGCCGGAATCATGCGGACATGGAAGGCGGTCTCCGGCGGGAACAAGACTTTGGAGGCTTCGGCGCCGATGTGGGCGCGTATCGCGTCCTGGTGCCACTGAATGTGGCGCACGATGTTGCGGGCTGGGATCAACGCCATCAACGGATGAAAGTAGCCGAACGCGGAAAAGGCCATACGGGGATTGCCGAGTGCGGTTTTAGCGCCGGCGATGCTCCGCAACTCGTTTTTCCAACCCATGAAACGGCCACCGCACAAACCTTGCGCCTCGCACCGGTCGAGTTGTTCGATCAGCGAACCGCTCCAGCTGGTGGATAGGCCGGCATGCGGCAGGTCGCCCTCGCCATATTGGCGGACTGCGGCCGGTAAGAAGCCTGTGTAATTGCCGACCCGCGAGCCGAAGATCTCGTCTTTTTCACCATCCCAATAATCAGGATCGGCCGCGCGGTAATAGGGCTGGTGCATGTGTTTGTGAATGCCGAAGTACACCTTGACGCCGCTTGTAATCTCTATTTTTCGTGCGGGACGGGGAGGTGTGTCGAGCCGGAGTTCGCGATAGACTTTGATCCAGTCGTCTCCGCCGGCCCGGCTCAAGTCGGCCTGGCGGCAACCTTCGATCTGTATATGGATATGGTTTGCGGCAAATAAACCGGCCGATATCTTTGCGGTATAAATGTAGCCGCCTTTGTCGTCGGCTCGATTGCTGATGGCGTTATCTTTTATGATTTTTTGCTGGCCTTCGCCATGCAATATCACTTGTGGAAACGGGATTATGCCGTCGGCGCGAAAGCTGACCTCGAATGATGGGTTTTTTCCCGAGGCATCGCAAGCAAGCGATTCGGGGCAATTGATATCCGATAGTTTGGAAAAAATACTCATCTTTATGTCCTATGATTTCAACGACTGAGAATGATAAAAGTGTATGTCTTCCCAATCAATCTGTCGACTCTGTGTCGGGTGCTTTAGCCGAAATGAAGGGCAGTTGTCAGCAATTACCAGTTTGATCATTTGTCTCCATATTTAAGGAGAAAAGCATGTTTGTCGAGGAATGTCGTGAACCAATCCATCACTGCCATTAAGTTAAGCCGAAGGGCTCAGAGCGAAGGAAAAATTCCTTAACTTATGGCGGTGGAACCTATTCCTGGGGGGGAGGCAGGGCTTACTGCTGGCGGCATCCTCGCCAAGCAGGCTTCTCAACTTTGTTGATTTCCAAATTTGGAATTGCTGGCCAATCGAACGGACTGGTCTTGAGAAGAGTCGAAAAAGCATAGCTAATTTAATGCTTTACGTATTTTTTCGTGGGAAAACACTTTGGTTAATCGTCGTCTTCTAGTAATTCGACGCCGATTCTGCTTCGATGCACGCAGTCGGCGTAGACATCGTCGGCATTCGACAAGCCGCGAGCTTCCAAATAACACTGGCGCGAAACCGTCAAATAGTCTTCTAAATCGACCTTAGGTGTTTTGTGTCCGGCAAAACGCATGCAGTTCGTAAAGGAGCCGGCATCGAAGATGACAGGGATTTCTACCAAGGCCATACCGCCCCCGGTTGGCACCTTTATGCGCTCCTTGTGCATTGAGGTTTTGAAGCAATTTGAGGCATCGATGAAATAACCTCGATTGTCTTCTCCGGATTGGGTAAATGCACCTGTGCAACTTTGCAAAATAAGCATCGATATCGGCAGTGCAGCTTTTTTAAAAATGAGCATCATTTTAATTTAGTTAAATGGGGCGACAGATTATTATTGAGCCGAAATATGACAATTAAATGAAACAGCAATTGATTTGTTAATAGTCAGTTCTTCTCTGAAAAGAAGGTTAAGCACGATTTTTTATATAACCCCTCTCAATCCCCCTTTTTCAAGGCTATGTTTGCGTTAATAGTTGGCTATGTTCGCGTTAGCAGTTGAAACGGTTCTCTTGCCTACTAAATAAACCCTTTAGGAAAGAGTCAATGATTGCTTTCCAATACACTGAGCGTGGAAGAG
>SLIO01000422.1 GCA_007135635.1 Methylomicrobium sp.
CGTCCGCACCAATCAAGCCCAACTCGAATTCAAGTTGATCAAGTTCATGAAAAACCTTGGCCGCATCAAGCAAGACCGGGTTATTACTAACAAAGTGCTTCTCAATATTGAGTAATTGTTTACCGGGTGTTTTTTTTGTCATCGGTTTGACCCTTATTGTTATTTATTATCATTACCAGGCCTGAGCCGGGCGTCTTGGGCTCGAACGCCCCCTTTTTTTGACTACCGCTATATTAAGCCGCTCCTAACGCACCAACCGACGACTCCGATGCCACCTGAAAGCCTTTAACCGAAGCGATATCCTTTCCCTGCCCCATCAGTTTTTCGTACGCTAGTCCAGCATCCATTCGCTGAGTTGACGGCGCGACAAAAGACCGATTAACCCTACTGAATTCGATGATTATTAAGTAGGTTTTCAAGTATACACCCAGTTAAAACACGATCAAAAAATGATCTATACTTCGCGCTGTCATGTTTGCGGCTTTTATGGCAAGGCTATTTTGTTCGACGCTTACCGGGATGCAAGCGGTAGACTGCGTCGGGAACTGGCAGTCGAGAACAAGGCGCGAAAACAGGCATCAAGCTAAGCTATATAACTGTTTTCGCAAAGCTTCTGCTCCTGCTCACGCCCCTTACTTAAGATCCATGTAGGTAAGGTCGATCTCGGACAAAAGAGCGCGTAAGCTTACCAGCAAATGTGGCCGCGCGAACTATGATATAGCATTGTTGCTGAAAAACGTCTTTTCGGCAGTGGTTTGCAATCCCCAAATACCCTGGATAGAGCACGCCTAAACTCTATAGTTCTGGATATCCAATTCACGACGGGAATACTGCTTTAACTGACTCAAGCAATTGACCAGGAACACTTGATCAAGAAAAATAATCGGTATTCAAGTCTTTGCCTTTGTCATTAACTGTCAGTATATTACTGGTTTATTGTTATCTTAAATAATGAGGCTATAAGACGAGCACCGTAGGATGCGAATCGCACACCTTTCCACGGCAACGAACTCGACGACAGGCCCCCACCCAGGTGATCGATGCGCACCCTGCACCTGGCACTTTTTATCCCATGATCACTAATAATTTCCGAGATATTTTGAGATTAA
Organism: Methylomicrobium sp.; assembly: GCA_007135635.1. Lineage (GTDB taxonomy): Bacteria > Pseudomonadota > Gammaproteobacteria > Methylococcales > Methylomonadaceae > Methylotuvimicrobium. The sequence goes on from SLIO01000422.1 coordinate 1,110, forward strand.
AAAGCGGTACCACAGAAATTACTAAAATGGCTTTTTTCGACAGCCTAGGCTATAAAAAGGTAACGGTTTAGCCCCCTATTTTGATATTTAAGCCATTGATTGTTAAATTCTATTTTTTCGAGTGATCGCAGCATAAATTTAGGATCAAAAAAATTTTTAATATTAAATTTTCAGTAACTTGAAATTGCTCGCTGTTTGATCGCTCATTTTTTAATCAATTTTTCTAATTTCCGCCCGCTCTAAGTTATTGAGTGAAAATGCTTTTAGGGGGCTAAATGGTTGCATAAAAAGAGTCGTTAGATGGAAAAACCAAGCACTATTCTTCCGGGCGCTAGAGCCTTGTTTACGATGATCCTTGTTATCGTTTTATCGGGATGCGCAACACTTTTTTGGGGAGGCTACGGGGACACCGGTCTGAGTAGGGAGGATTTTGAAGCCTATGTCGAACAAGTCTTCCGCTTTCAAAACCGGCTAACCAACGAAGTGATGCTATTGTCTCTCAGAAGCGAGGACCTAAACCAATATAACGATATCTTCTTGGCCGAGCATAATATGCATGAAATATGCAGCCCCTTAAATGAGTATGTCGTCAAGAGTATGGACGACCAGAATGCCGGACTGCTCTTAATGCGGCGCGTGGAAAGATCGGTCGTGCCTTGCGAACAAGCCGCCCAATATGTCGACTTGCTGCTTCAGCACTTGCATTAGATATGTCTATACTTCGCACGTTCATGTTTTCGGCTTTTATGGCAATGCTATTTTGTTCGGTAGCAAGGCGCGAAAACAGACGTTAAGCTATGCAACTGTTTTGCTTAGCCGCTACCGGACAAAAGATCGCGTCAGCTTTCCAGAAAATGTGGCCGAGCGAAGTTTATACCACCTTCAATGAAGGCGATCACTGCTGTAAGCTCAAACTTTCTTTGAAGGCGACAACACGGTATTGATTGCCGGTTGGCTTTTATCGATTTCAGGATAATCGAGCGTGTAATGCAAGCCCCGACTTTCCTTTCGCAATTGCGCGCATCGCACGATCAATTCGGCAACTATCACCAAATTACGAAGCTCCAATAAATCGCTGGTCACTCTAAAGTGGCTGTAATATTCAGCGATTTCACTTTTTAGCAACTCGATTCGGCGCATCGCGCGGCTCAATCGCTTATCGGTCCGTACGATACCGACATAATCCCACATGAAATGTCTAAGCTCACTCCAGTTGTGAGAAACGACCACCTCTTCGTCGGAATCGCTGACCTTCGACTCATCCCATTCAGGAACCTCGGAAGGCATCGGAATATGGGGTAGCATTCGCAGAATGTCCTGACAAGCCCGCTCAGCAAAAACTAGGCATTCGAGCAACGAATTGCTGGCCATGCGATTCGCGCCATGCAATCCGGTACAAGCCACCTCGCCAACCGCATACAGATTCGACAAATCGGTACGGGCATTGCGGTCGGTTAAAATACCGCCGCAGGTGTAATGAGCGGCAGGTACAACCGGGATAGGTTGTTTAGTAATATCAATATCCAGTTTTAAACAGCGCTCATAAATGTTCGGAAAATGTTCTCGTACAAAGGCTTCCGGTTTATGACTGATATCCAGATAAACGCAATCGATCCCGCGTTTTTTCATTTCATGATCGATTGCTCTGGCAACGATATCGCGCGGCGCCAGTTCCTCGCGGGAATCGTAGCGATGC
>SLIO01000419.1 GCA_007135635.1 Methylomicrobium sp.
CCAAGTCGAAGCATGAAGGGTCTACAACACTTACACCGGATTGGTGAAGCCTCAAACTACCGTTCACCCTTCGACAGGGCTCAGGGCGAACGGTAGTTTGAAGCTTTCAACTGCTCTTTTTAGGTTAAAGATAAATTTATTGAAGGAGTGAATGTGATCGATTCGAATACATGGGACATCGACATGAATTTTTTGAACGAATACGAGGAGCGTCATACGCATAGCTATGATTTGGCCAGCGAGTATATGAATCCTAAGTTGGTCGAAGTCATGGATATCTTGGGATTCAATAAGCATTATGCGAGAGCCGAAGGCAATTATCTATATGACAACCAAGGCCATGCCTATCTTGATATGCACAGCGGCGAAGGTTTTGCGAGTCTGGGACATAACCATCCGGCGATCAATCGCGCGATGATTAAAGCGCTCGATTCGAAACTGCCGGACGGCGTACAAATTCATCACTCGACCTTGTCCGGCCTTTTGGCCGAAAACTTGTGCAAGCGCTTGCCGGATGGCTTGGATCGAGTGTTCTTTACAAACTCGGGTACCGAAACGGTCGAGGCGGCGTTAAAGTTCGCGCGCGCGGCGTCGAAGCGTCATCGCTTTCTGTCATGCGATAACGGCTATCACGGTCTGACCTACGGTGCGTTATCGGTGTCGAGCGAGGAGTATTTTCGTAAGGGTTTCGGGCCGTTGTTGCCGGGTTGTGATAGAGTGCCGTTCAACGACCTGGAGCGATTGGAAGAAGAATTAAGCACGATGGATGTCGCGGCTTTTATCGTCGAACCCATACAAGGCCGTGCCGTGTCTTTGCCGAGCCACGGTTATTTCAAGGAAGTCGAACGTTTGTGCCGAAAATACGGCACCTTTTTAATTTTCGATGAAATTCAGACCGGACTCGGGCGGACCGGACGCTGGTTTGCATTGGATCATTGGGGCATCGAGCCCGATTTCGTTCTGGTCGCGAAAGCCTTGAGCGGTGGCCACATGCCGGTCGGGGCGATGATTTCGCGCCGCAGTATCTTTGATAAAGTTTTCAATACGCTCGATCGCTGTTATGTGCATCATTCGACCTACGCGCGCAATCGTCTGGCGATGGTGGCGGGTTTGGCGACGCTCGAAGTGATGAGAAATGATAAATTGGTCGAGAATGCCGATGCGATGGGCAAGCGTTTGATGGACGGATTGAATAAGCTGAAAGAGCGTTATTCGCTGCTCAAGGATGTGCGAGGCATGGGCTTGATGATCGGTTTCGAACTGGGTTGTCCCGACTCCCTGCGCAGTAAAATGGAATGGAAATTGATTCATGCCGCGAGCGCCGGCCTTTTCCCGCAGTTGATCGTGATACCGCTGCACCGCGATCATGGCATCATCACGATGGCGTCCGGTCATAACGATGTAATCAAATTGTTGCCGACGATGGTGATCACCGAAAAAGAAGTCGATCATTTCCTGAATGCGATGGAGACGATTCTGCGGAACAGTCAGGAAGTCGGTAGCGAAAACTGGAAGACGATTTATCAAATTGCGAAACGTACCATCAAGGGAGGCGATTGATGGTACCGAGCCTCAAGGTCGCCGTGACCGGTGCATCCGGTTTTGTCGGGAAACGCTTGGTCGAAAGACTCTGCCATCAAGGTCACTTGGTAGTTTGTCTATTGCGGCCGACGTCCAATGCCTTGGGGCTTGATCGGCCACAAGTTGAGATCAAGCGAGGTTTTTTAACCGATGCAGATTTCGTTAGCGAAGCATTGACCGGTTGCGATGTGGTGATTCATTGCGCGGCCTTGGTTTCGGATTGGGGAACCGTGCATGAAATCAAAACCGCGAATGTTGGTGCGACCCGGATCTTAGTAAAGGAAGCGGCTAAATGCGGAATTAGTCATTTCATTCATGTCAGTACGACCGATGTCTACGGTCATTCCGGAAAACGAGGCGTGTCGGAAGATCATCGACCGGCGGAAAAATTTGCGAATTGGTATGCCGAAACCAAAAAAGAAGCCGAGGGCGTCGTGTCGGCTAGTTCGGTGGTGCATACGATCTTGCGTCCCGCAACGATTTACGGTCCCGGTTCGAAAACGTTGGTCGGTGAAATTGCAAAAGCGGTCGAATCCGGCTTCATGTTGTTGATTGACGGCGGTAAGCAATGTGCCGGTTTGACTTATATCGATAATCTTATCGATGCGATCGAGCTGACCTTATTCAATGAAAACGCTTTTGGCGAAGTGTTTAATGTTTCGGATGCGAGTTCGGTAACTTGGGCAGAATTTGTCGATCATATTGCATTGGGACTCGGCTCGCGGTATCGAAAAATCAGTTTGCCGTATCCTTTAGCGTTTAGGCTGGGACATTTTTTGGAAAGCGGATACCGTCATGTCAGAGGCGTTACCGGTTTGCAAACGCAAGCCTTGTTATCGAGACAGGCTGTGCAAGTTCTTGGTGTTCATCAGGATTTTTCGATCGATAAAGCACGGAGCCGATTGGGATTTGAGCCAGCAGTGCCGTTCGACCAGGGTATTGAAAAATCGATCGAATGGGTTAAAGGGAAAAAAAATTAAGTTTTAGATGTGGTTAAGGTTCGTAGCTTTGCCTTTCGCTCTGCTCTGGGATGTTTTTTTATACAATAACGTTCATGAAGGCCTGGCCATCGCCCCGGCAAATGAAATTTCTCTGCTTGGGGAGGGTACGGTCACTCGCCCGACAGGACGCCGTGAATACGTCCCTGTAGGCTCGACGGCGGCGACTGATTGCCATGGATGGCATGAATGCAGATTTTGCAGGAGCAAAAAA
>SLIO01000458.1 GCA_007135635.1 Methylomicrobium sp.
AACTGGACTCAATCAATGAAATGGCATTGATTTGGGTTAAATTGCCGAAGGATATTGCAACGGCCCCGGAACCTACCCTGTATATGTATTACAGTAATCCTTTGGCGCCTGACGGGCAGGATGCGGGCGGTGTTTTCCCGGTCGATCAAGTCTTGAGTCTGCCGTTTACCAAAGATGGCGTTGCCGACATGACCGCTTATGCGAATCATCCGTCCGAAGCAACTGCCGCGGCAGGAGAAGGCGGCTTGATTGGACATGCGGGAGTTTTTGAAGGTGAGCAAATCGTTCGAATACCGGCTTCCGCGTCTTTATTGACGATGCCCGATCCCGGCTGGACTTTGTCTGCTTGGTTGAAAATCGATCAATCGAATGAAGATGGAGTGATATTTCAAAGAACCGGCGCGACAGGAAGCCTGATTTTTTCTGTTAGAGAACATACAGCGAATTTAGAGTTTGTCGATGCTTCCGGTGAGGTTCAGACCTTTCCCGTTTCTACACCATTCAGTCCGGGAAGTTGGCATCATTTCGCTGCAATCGTAACTGCCGATAGGGTAGTGATTTATTTGAACGGTGCTGAGGTCGGGTCATTTTCGGTAATAGTACCCGGCTTGGAAGGCGATATTACCATTGGCTCCGATGCTTATGGCGCGCGCGGTTTGGTCGGCGCGATCGATCAATTAAGTGTTTACAAGTCTCCGCGTTCGGCAGAAGCGATCAAATTCGATGCATTAATGCAAGGGCAGGCTTCGCCGTTATTGGTATACGGCGAAGATTTGTCGCCTGATTCGGAAGGCGGCGGCGGGTCGCATGTTTTGTCGACGATGCAGCATGTCTCGATCGATGGGTGGGTCATCATCGGAATCTTGGCGGTGATGTTGGTTATCAGCTTTTTGGTGATGGCGGCGAAGGCGTTGGTCTTGATCAAGAATCACAAGGAAAACCGCAACTTCGAAGACGAGTTCATGAAGTTGAAGACCGCCGAATTGGAAGCGCTGAATCACGAAGACACCGAAGACGACGAAGCAGTCAATGCCTCGCCATTGTTGGCTTCATTGACCGGCGGGCATGAACGTTTTACCGGGTCTTCCGTTTACCGGCTGTATCATGTCGGAATTGAAGAGCTGCACAATCGCCTTGCCAAGAGTGTCGGTGCTGATGTTGCCGAGGCGGTTGTCTCCGAAAGAGGAATCGATTCGATCCGAGCAGCGATGGAATCGTGCTTGATTCGGGAAACGCAAAAACTCAATAGTCTTATGGTGTTACTGACAATTTCTATTTCCGGCGGTCCTTTTTTAGGTCTGCTCGGTACCGTAATCGGGGTTATGGCGACCTTCGGCGAAATCGCGGCAAGCGGCGAGGTTAACGTCAATGCGATCGCACCCGGCATTGCAGCGGCATTGGCCACGACCGTTGCCGGTCTGGTTGTCGCGATTCCGTGTTTGTTCGGTTATAACTATTTGAACAGCCGTATTAAATTGATTACCGCCGATATGTATATTTTTGTCGACGAGTTCACGACCAAAATCTCCGAGCGTTACTGCGAATAATCAGCGGACCTCATGAATTGCCAGGTGGCGAGGATCATTAGCCTCGCTCCGGCCAAATCCTAACGAGTTATTCATTATGCGTTACAAAGAAGAACTGGAAAGTTACGACGATATCAATGTCACGTCCATGTTGGATTTGGCTTATGTACTGTTGATCGTGTTTATTATCATGACCACGGCCGCCGTGCAGGGCATTACCGTCAATTTGCCGAAAGCCAGCGATACGCCGAGCCTGGCCAAGCCGAAAACCAAGGCAATCACGATCACGGCCGACGGTACGATTTTTCTCGATACCTACCCGGTAACGTTGGAGCAGTTGGAGTCATTGCTGCAACAGTACCGTGCGGCCGATCCGGAATTGCCGGTGATCATCAAAGGCGATGCGACCGTGCAATATCAGAACGTTGTCGATGTGTTGGCTTTATTGGGTCGCATCGATATTACGCAGATCGGTCTGGTGACGCAGAACCTGGTCAAATAACGCGGTTATGAGTAAACACAAAAGTTGGAAGGTACATCTGCCGAAGATCATCGGCGGCGTCATCGGCGCGATTTTGGTCTCATTGATTATCTACGGGATTAGCAATTTCAAGCAAGACAGCGACGAGCGCCCGCAAAAGAAAATTCAGCCGATTACCTTGTTGAAGCCGCCACCGCCTCCGCCGCCGCCACCTCCGAAAGTAGAAAAGCCGCCCGAGCCGGAAATTGAGGAAAAAGTTCCGGAACCGGATCCGGAACCGGAAAATTTGCCGGATGTCGACGATGCACCGCCTGCTGATAGTCTAGGTTTGGATGCCGACGGTAGCGCCGGTTCCGACGGTTTTGGTTTGGCTGCACGCAAAGGCGGGCGGGGTTTATTGAGCGGCAATCCCAATGCGTGGTACGGCAATATCGTCAAGAATCAATTACAGGTTGTGATTTCCGAGGTCGATGATTTGCGCAGGACTCGTTACACCGCAACCGTTCGTATTTGGGTCGATAGACAAGGGAATGTCACACGATTCGAATTGGTGCGGGGTAGTAACGATGCCCGGATCGACGATAAGTTGCAAATGACGCTCGCCAAGATGAAACGAATCAACCAAGCCCCGCCGGCGGGGATGAAACAGCCGATTAAATTTCGAATTACGAACCGCATTTAACTTCAGTTAATGGGAAAGGCAATGTTACAGAAAAAGGCTGTCTCGGCCTTATTGTTATTAGGCGTTTTGGGGCCTGTGCAGGC
>SLIO01000459.1 GCA_007135635.1 Methylomicrobium sp.
AGCAATTCGCATTCGATGACCTCAGGCGACCACCTAGGATAATTTTTAAAAAAATCGACTCCGATAAAATTAAACACATCACCCATCGGCTTATTGATGATTATGCTAGCAGTGCCCGAAGCGGAATGATCCGAAGTAAATCCAAACATTGGCAAGCTCACGATTTGGTTAACGATAGAAGCGTATAATCCTAAAAAAAGAGCAGTTGGCACGTGTTGTAGACCGTTCGTGCTGAGCCAAGTCAAAGCATGAAGGGTCTACAACACGTGCACCGGCTTGGTGAAGCCTCAAACTACCCTTCACCCTTCGACAGGCTCAGGGCGAACGGTAGTTTGAGGCTCTCAACTGCTATTTATAGGATAATACTTGTGAATGGCTTGTGCATTCCATTCATTTCGATCTTAATGAATTACCGGATAGATTATCAGTTTAATTTGATTTGGCAATCGTACACCTTGCATTATTGAGGATATGGCTGGAAATAGCTTCCGGAAATAATCAAGGCATTTGTTTTAACCTTTTCACGTAGCCAGTATGCGGCACAGCGGAATACGGGAATTGCGTATCGACGACCGTCCCGGATTGCGCTACCCTCCATCCGGGCTACGCTGTAGATTAATCGTCGCGCAGGGCACTCCAAAGATGAAGTTTGAGCAGCGAAAGATCCCGCTTTAAGCACCTATCCCTGTTTTCCGCTATCTACTTACTGCTCACCATACAACTCACAAATCCGCCAAATTCCCTTTGGTTTCGAGCCAATGCTTGCGATCGGGCGAGCGTTTTTTAGCTAATAGTAAATCCAGTTGTTCACTGGTATCGTCGTCTTCGGTTACCGTCAATTGCACGAGCCGACGGGTATCGGGGTTCATCGTCGTTTCACGAAGCTGGCTCGGGTTCATTTCGCCCAAGCCTTTGAAACGCTGCACATTGATCTGGCCTTTCAGATTTTCCGCTTTGATTCGATCCAAAACGCCTTGCCGCTCAGCTTCGTCGAGTGCATAAAAGACTTTTTTGCCGATATCGACCCGGTACAACGGCGGCATTGCGACGAATACGTGGCCGGCCTGCACCAAAGCATTAAAATGTTGATAAAACAATGCGCAAATCAATGTCGCAATATGATTACCGTCCGAGTCCGCGTCTGCTAAAATGCATACCTTACCGTAGCGCAGGCTTCGTAAATCATCCGACCCCGGCTCTATGCCCAAAGCCACCGCGATATCATGAACCTCCTGAGACGCCATGACTTGGCTCGAATCAACTTCCCAAGTATTCAGGATTTTTCCCCGTAGGGGCATGATCGCTTGAAACTCTCGATCTCTAGCCTGTTTGGCCGACCCACCGGCCGAATCGCCCTCAACCAAAAACAACTCGGATCGGCCAATATCCTGACCGGAACAATCGGCTAACTTACCGGGTAGCGCTGGCCCCGACGTCAATTTCTTACGAATGATTTTTTTAGCGGATTTCAATCGCTTTTGCGCACTCGCAATGATAATTTCGGCAATTTTTTCACCTTCGGACGGATGCTGATTCAACCAAAGGCTGAAACCGTCTTTTGCAACACCCGAAACGAACGCGACACATTCGCGCGAACTCAAACGCTCTTTGGTCTGCCCCGAAAACTGAGGATCTTCCAATTTGACCGACAAAATATAATGGCAATGCTCCCAGACATCTTCCGGCGAAACCTTGATCCCTCGAGGCAACAAGCTCCTGAAATCGCAAAATTCGCGCATCGCTTCAGTCAATCCGGCCCTTAAACCGTTGACATGAGTGCCGCCTTGCGCGGTCGGCACCAGATTGACATAACTTTCGGTAATCGCTTCCGGCAGACTATCGGTCGTCCACACGATACCCCATTCGACCGCTTCATGATCGGCCGCCATTTTGCCCATGAACGGCTGTTCAGGATAAAACTCGGCATCCCCTATTCTATCCAGCAAATATTCTTTTAAACCATCCTGGTAGCACCATTGCCATTGCTCATCGGTGAACTCGGATTGCAAGGTAATATTAAGACCCGGGCATAATACCGCTTTCGCTCTCAATACGTGCCTGAGTTTAGTGACTGAAATCTTACTAGAATCGAAATATTTTTCATTCGGCCAAAACTTGACCGCCGTACCGGTGTTGTTGCGGCCCACCGAACCTATTTCGGTCAGCTCGCTCTGCTTTTCGCCGTCGGCAAAGGTCATACGATAAACCTTGCCGCCCCGTTTGACCTCAATCTCCAAATAGGCCGACAAGGCATTGACGACCGAAACTCCAACACCGTGCAAACCACCGGAGAACTGATAATTTTTATTCGAGAACTTCCCGCCGGCATGCAGTTGCGTCAAAATCACTTCGACACCGGGAATACCCTGCTCCGGATGAATATCGACCGGCATCCCGCGGCCATTGTCGCCGACCGATACCGAGCCGTCTTTATATATTACAACAGCAATATTGTCGGCATGCCCTGCTATAGCTTCGTCGACGCTGTTATCGACAACCTCCTGTACCAGATGGTTCGGCCGGGTCGTATCGGTATACATTCCGGGCCGTTTCCGGACCGGTTCCAAGCCGCTTAATACCTCTATCGCGGCCGCATTGTAATCATTACTCATACTTCCTAATCACTCATTATCCAATTTCATATATAATGGCCGGTTTGATTCCATCGCCCAATTTCTACGTACTATTTTATCTACATGCCGAGAAAAAAAACCACGAATTTATTCGAAGAGTCCCTAGCCGAGCTTGAACAACTCGTCGAGCAAATGGA
>SLIO01000341.1 GCA_007135635.1 Methylomicrobium sp.
CGTTCCTGTCGTTAACATTCAGATAATAACGCTTCGGCCATTTACAAACGGCATCGCTAACCGGCCGTATCGTAAAATACCTACCCGCTTTAGCCTTTAAAGAAAACCAGCTCAAAAGCTGAAGTTCTTCATGATAACGGTTTAAAAACTTCAACACGCGCATGAACCACGGCTGCGGTAGATATTGTAACAACGGTACGCGATAATGCACTTCCCAGGGCCAAAGGCGGTTCGGGTTCGCCAAATAAACCAATCCGTTCGGTTTTAAAACGCGCCCGATTTCTGCTAAATGAACATCCGCGTCCGCTACATGTTCAATGACATGGTTGCTGATCACGATATCGAAGCTCTGTGCGTCAAACGGCAACCTCTCACCGTCTAAAGGGCAAAACGAATAACCTTCGCTTTCTCTACGTTGATCGACAACATCCACACTCGTTACATCGAAATATTGCGCAAGATAAAAAGCAATTGAACCGTTGCCGGTGCCGATATCGAGCAACTTGAGCGATGAGTTACCTGCCTTGCCCGCATCCTCGATAACTTTGAGTATTTTTAGGGCTTTTGCCCGGCGGGCATGATCGGCAGCGAAGCCCTTATTGATTGACTGATTTGAGTTCATTTCGGACATTTATCAGAGACTGCCGGTCAATTGCCGATACAGCGACGAAAACCGCTCGCCTATAATAGACCAGTCGTAGAGCCGCGCCTGACTTTGCCCGGCCGTTGCCAAAGCCTGCCGTAAGTCCGGATTGGCCATGAGTCGCTCGATCGCCGCTTTAAGCTCCTCCGGTTGCCCGGGGGAAATTAACAGACCGGTTTTGAGATGCGTGATCACTTCGCTAATACCGCCGGTTTTCGTACTAATTACAGCCGTTCCGCTCGCCATCGCCTCCAACAAAATAACGCCCTGCCCTTCGGTGTCTCCTTTGCCGTCGACGACAGACGGCGCGATGAATATATCGGCTGCGGCGTAATAGTCCGCTAAATCTTGATTGGGAATGCGGCCGTGAAATTTAACCCTGTCGGACAGCCCATACCGGCACGCCAATTCTTCGAGCGAATCGCGCTCGGTACCGTCGCCGATTATCCAAAGCTCGCTTTTATGTTTTAAATCGTCCGGCAACAAATGCATCGCTCGAATTAAATCAGCCACACCTTTTTTTTCAACCAACCGGCCCACGAACAGCAACACCAAGGTATCGGAATTTAACGCCGCTCGATGCAGCCAAGGATTTCCGGAATTGAAAGCCGGGTAATCGATACCCATCGGAATGATCACCGGCGCTTTGCCATCCTTGCCGAGCGTATTAGCCGTAGCCCGGGTATTGCTGGTCCAGGCCGAGCAATGTTTGACGGTCCATTGTTTAAGTTGGCTCAATACCGAACCTTGCAAGGCAAACGCATCGCCGCCATGAGCAGTCACGATTACCGGTATGCGGCAAAACCGGCCCAGCGCCACGGCAATAAAGCCTTGCGGAATCAGCCAATGCGCGTGCAGTAAATCCGGTTTGTTATGCCTTATCACGCGCCAGGTCTTAAAAAATGCCGCGGCGACAAAGAAAGGGACTTGTAACAATAAATAAGGCCGTGCGCGCAAATTAGGCAATATGCCGGAACCATAGGCCAATTGCTGTCCGCTCTTGGGCCAAAAATAAACAAACCGGTGATGCCTCATCAGCTGTTGTTCAAACGTGGGATCGACAGTCGCGTCATCGGGCGAAACAATGTGCAGATCAAAACCTTGCCGGGTAATCGCTTGCGCCAGGCCGCGCAGGAATATCGACGCACTGTCGTCGGCAAAACGTGGATAACTCGACGTTAACCACAACACTTTGACTCGCTTGCAGGCTCCAGCATGGGGGGGCATTCCCATGCTGGAGCGCTCATCGTTATTCATAAATCGTAGATACCGTCTTGCCATCTTAGCTAATGCGACCTCAATACCATTTATTGTTACCTAACGCTCTTGGTTTTCCCTCACCTAGCGTTCACTGTCATTAAGTTAAGGGAAACCCGTCATTCCGCCATGGACTGGCGGAATCCAGTGCCATGGATGGCAGGCTTTTGAAGCACCTTCGAGCCTGAATGCCAGCATTACTTATTCATTAACGGCTTAACTTATCGACCCAGGATTTTTCCATTCACCCTTCGACAGGCTCAGGGCGAACGGAAAAATCCTTAACTTAATGGCAGTGACACCCTACCTACAACCTTGCCGAACGACAAGTCAAGCTAGTGCCAAGTCGCCCGCTTTTTGCACGATAGGTATACTTTATATACTTGTGTATAACGGCGAGCGGCCCTCTGTGGGAACAAGGAGGTACTGGATAGCGAATACGAGAAACACGGTTTGCCTGAAATCTGTGCCTCAATCCTTTTCCGCATGGCGGTAATGCAAAGAAGAGACCTGCTCGGACAGAATTCCGATTAAAAAAATGAACAACGAGGCCAAAAACAATACTGCACTCATATTGGTAAACCGGCCGCTGGTGGAGTATGTGTATGCATAATAAGACACACCGGTCATAAAAACCAAGAAACTTAACGGCAAAAACAAGCGCATCGGGGAAAACAGCGCACCGATCTTCATAATAATGACAAAAAACCGAATGCCGTCCCGCAATAATTTGATATGACTTCTGCCCTCGCGTTTGCCGGCATGAATCGGCACATAGGCCACCGGAAAACCGGAACGGAAAAAAGCCATGGTACTGGTAGTCGGATAGGAAAAGCCGTTAGGTAGCAAATATAAAAAACGCCGAAAC
>SLIO01000294.1 GCA_007135635.1 Methylomicrobium sp.
GCGGCAGGTACAGGCACTGGACGCACAGTCAAGTCGACATGAAAACCAAAGGAATCGGCCGTAATGATGGGACCCAAGTTAGGAAAGCCGACTTGAACGTTTTCAAAATACGGAATTCCTGTATCGGCCGCGCCTCCTACCGCAATCGCATACCAGCCGGGTGCCAAGAATAGTCCGGCCAGAGTCACTTCGCTGTCCGTATGATTAATTTCGCCAACATGGGTTATGTATTCTTGAGTACCGCACTGACCGCCGTTGTTGCACATCGTGATTTGATTTCTAAAACCGTTATCCGCATTGGGATAAGTCGATATCAAGCCTTCTTTTCCTAAATGACTTGCATCGGCAAATGTAAATGTCGGATGCCAGTCATGCACCGCATGCGGGTACAAATTATGGGCATTGTTGTTGTTTGCACCCAACACGCCTAAACTCGGATCGAATGCTGCATGATTCGTGGGACTGATGCCTCGATAAAGACTGAAAGCGGGATTCAGACCCAATTGGGCGTCGGCCGGTGTCGTAGAACCGTGCGGAATAAAATTGACCGCGCCTTCCTTAACCGTAATATCGACAAGGGCGCCGCCGGGATTCGTGATTTCGAATTTAACATGCTTCATTTGATGGCTATCGCCCCAATCCGCATCGGTAGCATCGGCCCATCCCCAATTGGTTCTCACTGTGCCTCTTTGCCAATGATAGGTCGTCGAACCGTCGCCGTGGTCGGTCGAAGAAGCCGCATGCCAAATAGCATCATGATTGCTCCAACCGATATGCGCCGATACTTCTTGATTAAGACCGAAAATCGCCGCCACAGTAGCGAGGATCGTCGCAAGTTTTTTATTCATAATTGTACCTTTATTATTTTTTATTATCGAAAAGCCTGCCCCCTTCAGACTGGTTTAAGTTAGCCAAAACCGGCACGGCTCAATCATTGAAAGAGCCGATCGGCTAACTTAAATGATATAAATGCAATGTGCGTACCAATTCACACTTTCGGCAGCTATTCGTATGAAAGCATTTCCGGCAAGTCAATAAAACCAAGTGTTGTTATCAGAAATTACTTATGAACCTTAAGGATAAGCGCAATATAATCCGGCAGCCGAACTTTATAAAATTAGGTCAATTGACGCAAAGGAGTTTGATATCACACACTTTTGTGTCTTACGAGCGAACCGCCGGAATTGCCATGCACATCGACCCACAAACAAGGCAAGCCCAACGATTCCAGCCACTCAGGCCCTTGTTCTTCCTTCAGCATCGCAATCGTCGCGGCGCTGCCGGAAACGACGCAAAAATCTCCGACTACACTAACCGAAGCCATATAGCGCACCGGCCATCCGGTTTTGGGATTGAGTACATGACCGTAGCGCACGCCATCGATTTGCAAACAGCGCTCGTAATCCCCACTGGAAGCCAAGGCGCCGCCCGATAGTGCCAAGGCTTGAATCATCTCGCCTTTTTGCCGAGGATGCGCGATACCGACTTGCCAGGGCGAGCCGTCCGGCCGGGGGCCGATCAGTTTGATGTCGCCGCCGAGATTGATCAAGCCGTGCTTGATACCGGCTTGCAAGCACAAACCGGCAGCCCGATCGACCGCATATTCCTTGACGATGCCGCCGAAATCGAGCTCCATGCCCGGCACCGAAAAAGTCAACTTCGGCGGCGCCCAATCGATTTTATGCCAACCGATTTTATCCAGTAACGCTTGAATCTGCCGCTCTTCCGGTAAACTTTCGCGATCGAAACGCCAAGCCTGGCGCAGAATACCGGAGCTGATATCGAACAATCCGTCGCTTTGTTCATAACAGGTCAGTGCATAATTCAACAAACCGGCGGTTTCGGAATCGACGTCAATCGATCTGCCCCGGGCGGCCGCAGTGTTGATTTCGGATAAAAAACTATCCGGACGGTAGCGGGAATAGCGTTGCTCCAAACGCTCCACATCGGCGATGACGATACCGGCAACGTGTTGGGCTATTTTATGTGACCCCGCAAACAATTGGATTTCGCAAGGCGTGCCCATGGCCTTGAAATTGAATCGATAGAATTTTAGGCGCTTGGCTTTCTTCAAGGTGCGAGTTTGAAATGAGGAGGCTTTGAAGCCTTGCCTTGTTTACATGAATTTAAGGACGGCAATGACAGCGGAGACGGTCAAACCTAACGACCAAAACATAAATCTATCCATGCGGGTCGTAATCTGAATGAGATGCTTTTCGACTTGCTCGAAACGTTTATCGATTTGTTCAAAGCGCTTTTCGACCTGTTCGAAGCGTTTATCGATTTGCTCGAAACGCTTTTCGACTTGTTCGAAGCGTTTATCCATCTGTTCGAAGCGTTTCTCGACTTGATCGAAACGCTTTTCCATTTGCTTAAAACCTTCGAACATTAATTCGCGTTGATGCTTCAATTCCTCTTCCACACGAATCGTGCGTTCCCTTAGTTCCAAATCGTAACGCGAGTCGAAACGGAATTGATCGGGCTGCTCGGCTAAAACTTTTCGAATCAGGGACTCGATATAATTGATATCTTCTTGAGCTAAAGCCATGCCTCGACTCCTTAAAAATCGTTTATAACGGTCCGGAGTATAACATAAGCGCCGTTGACGGCTAGCAACGTAGGGTGCGCGATGCACACCCTACGGCACTCAAGCTATCTTGGAATTTGTTGATGATCATAGGATATAAAGCGCTAGTTATTTTCTCAAAATCCATAAAGCAGTCATTCAATCTGACATGAAAACCGGTAA
>SLIO01000296.1 GCA_007135635.1 Methylomicrobium sp.
AGCGACCATAGGTCGCCGATGAAACAGAACCAGGCCCTTATCTTGATTGTTCATGCGTCGGGCCAGTCCGCCGGCCAAAATGACGCCGGTCACTTTTGTTGGATTGCTCATGATGTTAAGCTGTTAATAGTGAATGGGAATAAAACTGTATGACAAGATTGATTGTTATTTTCGCAAGCCTCATGATTATTGCAAGCTGCGATACTATGCATAAAAACACTGCGCATAAAAAAGGTGAATTCATCGAATATTACCAGGTTGAAACACAAAAACCTTACGATGACGTGTTAGCGGAGATCAAAGTTGCCATTGCAGAAAACAATTTACGAATCACCGCGCATAGCCGTATCGGAAAAGTGATCAGAGACCGGGGAACGGCAAATTTTCCGGAATACGATACGATACAATTTTGCAATCTGACTCACGCCAAAACGCTATTGACCCTATCGCCCCACGCGGTCAAGCATATGCCTTGCAATCTCGTGCTGTATACGTTTGAGGGTAAAACCATCGTTAATACGCATTTATTGCCAACCGATACAGGCAATCCTGAACTCGATGCATTCTCTGATAAAATGAACAACATGCTCAAACAAATTGTCGATTTTGCCGTCGAAGAATAGTTTTCGTTTCGAGATCCGATATTGCATCTCAGGTGAACACCAATATTTCACGCACTTTACGTAAATCAATAAATCGACCATGCTTTTGTTAGCCCAGCTTTAATATTTACCGAGCATAAGCTACTGAATATTAAGGCTATGCAAAGCCATTTTGGCACGTTGTTTAATTTTTATGCTTCAATAACTTAGACCGTAGGCACTACATTTGTTAAGGCTGGGTTAAGAGCATTTTTTTGTAACTATTCAGTTCCCCGGCAATTGTCATTCTCACGCTCTGCGAGGGAATGCCTGAGAAACGCTCCAGCGGTACGAGACGCTAGAGCGTCTCGGTCTTCATTCCCACGCTGGAGCGTGGGAACGATAAGGGGAATGTGAATAATTACTATTTTTTTCACTTTATCAAAACAGGAACTAGAGACCTTCGCATGAAAATCAAACTTCTAATTGGTTCAGCCATTCTCGCCGCTCTTGCCGGCTGTAGCACAACTCAAGAAAAACTTGATGAAGACGCGCCTTTCGTCAGCGATTTTCCGACTCAGGAACGCGTTGATTATGTACTCAGTTGTATCGCTAAGAAAGGCGGGCTGACCTACATCACCCAATACGGCTGCGGATGCAAAATAGACAAAATCGCTGAAAAAATGAGTTTTGCCGATTACGATCAAGCCAGAACATTCGGCTTCATGCGTAAAACGCCGGGCGAAGCCGGCGGCGTATTCCGCGACCCACCGGAAGCCAAACGATTGAGGAAACTGATGGAAGAAGCCGAGGCTTATGCCGAAAAAAGTTGTTTTGTGAAATAGAATCCGCCGATGAAAAGAGGCTTTTGACGAATCGGATGAGCTCAGACAAAGGAGGCTGTTTATGTCTGCTGTACTCAATAAAAAGTATTACACCCAAGAAGAATATTTAGCGATCGAACGCCAAGCGCAAATCAAAAGCGAATACGTCGATGGCGAAATGTTCGCGATGACTGGCGCAAGCCGGGAACATAACCTGATTAATATCAATATTGCAAGTGAACTAAGAACTCAACTTAAAAACCGCCTCTGCGAAGTCTACATCAATGACATGCGGGTCAAGGCTAAAAAGGCGCGCAGCTATCATTATCCGGATATCGCGGTGGCTTGCGACACGCCACAATTCGAAGACGACCATGTCGACACCTTGATCAACCCGTCGGTTATCATCGAGGTGTTATCGCTTTCTACCGAAGCCTACGATAGAGGCGCTAAATTTTCGCATTACCGCAAGATCGAATCGCTTCGCGAATATCTGTTGGTCGCTCAAGACCAGCCGCTGATCGAGCGCTATGTCCGGCAAGGCGACGCTTGGCTTTTGACCGAAATCGCCGGCCTTGATGCAAGCGTTCACCTGGAAAGCATCGACTGCGTATTAAGCCTGAACGAAATTTACGACAAAGTTGCTTTCGAATCCGATCCAAGCAGCTAGCGAAACCAAGTCTTGTCGAGTTTGGGTTGGTCAACGCCGGTCATACTTTTTTACGGTTTTACAGCCAATGTTTCGGTAAAACTTTGGCCTGCTTTACAGTTCGCTCGACTGGTTGGACTTTGACAAGATATATCGGTAAATTCCGCTTTCAAAATGCCGTTCTTTTCCGGTATGAAATAAAACCGGAAATTCGGGTCGGCACTAATCGCGATATCGGTTTTAGCCGACAAGATCGGCTTGTCATTGAATGACACATTAAACTGATTGACGAAATGCGATTTTTTGACGAAGCGGGTCACTTGATCCATTTGCATGCCGGTGATATTGGGATGGCTAATGAATAATTGCGCCTCATTCGCTTCGCCCGGCTTTATATTATCGGCTAACCTCAATTTGGCTTTGCCAAGCCGCTGCATTGCCGCATCCAAATCCGCACCGATCGGTGCCGAACAGCCGCCACTGGCCTTGACGAATTTTTTGGTCATATAGAGCTGACCATCGCTCGTTTCGGCGATCGCACGAACAAAGCTATAGCTATTGACACGTACTCTCATCGCTAAATCCGCTTTACCGCTGTCGGGCGTGAATTCGAATTCGCCGACATACGGAAAAGGGTTCTTGTCGACCAGCACCAAAATCTTTTTGATGTATTTGTCGTTGGTTTGCG
>SLIO01000202.1 GCA_007135635.1 Methylomicrobium sp.
CGATTTCGAAGCCAGGTGCGTTAGGTAACAATAAAGGGTATCGAGGTCAAATTAGCCAAGTTGCCAAAACACAATTCATGTATAACGGCTAGCGCAGAGCGCTGCGAACCATTTGGGGCAGTTATTTTTTTCCGTAACCTTATACCTTTAGCACTTCAAATTTCGGCAGTGCTAGAGGAGGCGCCTGGGTGTCCGGTCGATTTTCGCTCCTGCAAAATCGACATTCACGCCATCCATGGCGCTCATAAAGGCTTTGCCAGCATGGAGCTGGCATAGAGCCCACATGGACGTATTCACGGCGTCCTTTAGCGGACACCCAGGCGCCGAATTTTGATCTACGACGGGTATATGCATAACGATGATCGCTCTGCGTAAGAACGATAGTGGGATACGAATAATTACTCGATAGACACCATTATTCAAGATGACCACTGCTTTATCAATCGCGCAAGAATAGCCTGTTTCAATGCCTGGCTTCCTTGATCCAGCTTCAGTTCCGCTATTTTGGCGTCGGCCTGTTCTTTTAATTCTTCGGTCAAATAGGCCACTTGTTTGTATTCGCCATTTTCGCTCACGATTCGTATCAACGTCGCTTCACTGCCGGCTTCTGCTTTTTGTTGCTCGGCGTGGACGATCGCAAGCTCTTTCAGTCTTCCGCTTAATTCGATTAAACGATAAGCGGCTTCGGTGGTGTTGTTTGGCTTCCATTTATCGGGCGGCGCTTTGCCTAAAAATGCGGCGACCGATTCCAACCAAGCCGTATCGGTGTCTTTGTCGTTCTGCAATCGGATGATGAATGCCTTCAAGCCTACGCCATCGATAGTATAGTTTTCCAGGCCGGAATAGCGTTGTTTCAACGTTTGCCTCAGACTTTTTAGATCGACATTTTCGTTCATGTCGAACGCGTGGCTAAGTTGCTGTTGAAATTGCACCAATAAATTTTGATAGGCTTTGTTCAGGATATTCAGGCTTTCAACCAGAACATTTAAAAAGTCGTTCGGATTGCTATCGTTAAAGTGTGTTTCGTCGGTATATGCATGGAAACCGCAGGCTTCCGGCAACTCTTTAAATAAGAGTTGCATTGGGCTTTGAGTGTTCTGGAATGCATCGCGCACGGCCTGAGCTTTTTGGTCCAAATTTCGGCTCGCTAAGGTATAAGGCGGCAATTGATGAATGAATTTGGCCAAGGGTTTGACGATGTCTAACAGTGTGCTGTTTTCCGGCGATTTTCCGACTAATTTTTCTAAATATTGATTAAAGAGATCGGCTCTAATACCACTAAAATCAAAGGCTTCAATGGAAAATAACTCAGGCCGCTTTAATAAAATCTCAAAATATTCTGGTGACACATGCGGACAGAACACACCGCTTTCGTATAAAGCTAAGGAGCGTTGTTTTGAGAGGTAGTAATAGGCGATAAAAAGCAGCGGCACAACACCTTGTTTAATACCGTACGGCGGCTTGCTCAACAATTTATAAAGCGCCGTCAACGGCTGCGGACGGCCGTCGGATTTTAAATAGTTATCAATGCCTTGCCATACACGAAACAATTGATAGGCATTATCGGGCGACGGTTCGACAATCTGCCAAAAGCCATTGCGATTGACATGAATGCCGGTTTCTTTAAAAACCGCTCGGTATATGGATTTTTCGGGCGGATATTTGGTCGAGTCAAACCCTAAGTCTTCCTGGTGCGCATGGTTTAATAAGGCCGCTACTAATTTATTTCTTGCCGAGCTTGCTTGCGCCGAGATTTTGTTACGGTTAACTAATTCATTTTTGATAATCGGCGTTTTGGCGTAAACAGTCTGCAAAATTGTAGACAATTGATGTTGCAATGTCTTTTTGTTCGCTATGTTTAGCGTATCGGCTCGCCAAATCCACTGGTTTTGTTCCGGTTGTTCCAGTATTTGATTTAACAGAAACGCTTCCGTTTGCCGTGCAGCGTTCAATCTGTCTTTCAATTCCCTCCCCGCAACGGGGTCCGATTTTATCTCCGGACTTTCGGTTTGAATTCTTTCCAAGGCCAAAACTTCAACTATCGCGTTGTACAGTTGAGTTACATTGTTACACAAGGCAAATAATGTCAGTTCGTTTGCTTCTTTCGTGATGTCGTAAAAAGCATTGAGTGCGTCCGAATCCTCCGCCAAAAAGAAAATTATGCGCGGCGAATCGTTTTGCTTAATCTGCTTTAAGCTCTGTTGAGACGAGGCATAAATAGGCTGAAAGTAGCGCAATGTCCCGGTTGCAATGGAATATCTTCTCGCTACGACCGGCAGTAGCGTTTTACGCTTGTTTAACACGTCGGATAAATCGATTCGGCCTAGCTGCTGAGTGACTTCATTAACTTGCGCTTCTAGGTCAAAATCACTGCCTTCCCAGATTCGATACTCGGCGCTGAATTTACGATAGGTGATAATCGATTTAGTTTGCAATGACTCAAGGTCTACAATGACCTGGTCGGTATCTCGGAAGCATTGTTGCAACAATGGGTAACTTGCTTTTAATCCGCCGTGGGCGCCCATGATATTGAATAAGCCGATGGTCTTTAGCAGTTTGATTTCACTATCTTTAGCATCCCCTAAGCGCTCGATCGCAATCAAAACTTCTGTCCAACGTCGATGCGTCGCATGGTCGGAGGTCATGGACGGTTGATTTAGAATAAAGTATTCAAATATTTCCCAAGGCGGCACCCAATCGCCGACATTATGCAGGCGTTTTAGTCCATCTTGAAATCCGTAATGCTCTTGGCTGCCTAAATAGCTGAATAAGGTGCGCTCATTCTGCGCCACTTTTTGACATAACACTGGTAAAATCAAAGCGGCAATGGGATGTAACGGGTAACATTTTGCTAGTATATCTTCGGCAATTGCGGCTGATACCGAGACCGGTAGGGCATTTTGTTTAGCAAGTACCGAAATGATTGTTTGCGTCTGTTGTCGTATCGCTATACGCTGAGATTCTGTTAAGTTCGATTTAAAAGCGGCGGCAACGACACGTAATGTTTGTTCGGCTGATTCCAGGAAAGGAATGCTTTCAAAACGCCCCTGTACTTTTACCCATTCGTTAAGCAGCGTTTCTCCGAGGCCTTTTGAATATTGTTCAAAAGCCTGATGCATAAGGACGATGAGTAACACATTGGCTTCTCCGCCTTTATAAGCATATTCGGCTAATGCCTGTAACAAATAAATATCGTTAGCACCCTGATGTCGTGCTTCGTACTCAAGAAACTTACCTAATTCGTCAATAACAATGAGAACGCCTTTGCCTTGCGCGTGAAGAACGGCTTGTTTCAATCGATGCAGTAAAGCAAGCATTTCGCTAACCGTTGCGCCTTCCTGTGCCGCGGCTGCAAGTTCTTTTATGATGCTTGGTTTTTTGCCCTGTTTTTCTTGCCAAAAGCTTTCCGCCGCCCAATGCATCGCTTTCAGCAATCGCCTACTCAACGATTCGGAACTACCTGTTAATATTACAGTGCAATAAGCATTGGATTCTTGCGTATGGGCAATATATTTTTGCGCCAACGCAGGATTGTGTTTTGTTAACAAGCCTTCTGCCGTAACGCTTGTCATGTAGTTTGGGTGTTCTAGTAAATGCGTCAGGAAAATGGCAAATGACGATTTTCCGGAGCCATAAGGCCCCACTAATGACCATGCTCTTGGCATGGATTGGTCATTAAACGTCGCGGCAATTTTGTCCAACACCAGCATCGCTTTTGATGTTGGAATGTAGGCGTTTAAAATTGGACTTGAATCGATGTCTCTTTCGAGATTGATGGATCGAGTATAGTGCGTATCGACTTGTACGAATGCTTCCATTATGCGTTAACCCATTCCCTGTTTTCATAGTGATGGCGTAAAAAACTTAACGATTCGACGTTTTCATCATCGCGAAATAATTGATTAATCCCTGCGGTCTCATTGATTTGGTAAACGCGCGGATAACGCTCGATTAAGCGCTCAAGCTTGGCTAGTAATTCGCTTTCCGTTAAACGAAATATGCTGCCGATAGCAACCCCTTGTTTTTCGCCATACATTAATTCGGCTATAGGCAACGTTGATATTTTACGATGATTAAAAATTTCATTAACAGCGTAACCGAATACAGCCAAAGGCAAGTGATTGCGACGTTCCAGACGCGTTAAATAATGCTGAGGCGAGGTTCCTGCCGATATCAATTGCAACGAAGCCAACGGCACATCTAAGATATCTTCCAGGTCTACTTTTGCCGTTGCTTTTGTCTGGCAATACATTCTTAAAATAAGATTTATTTCGTTCCTGACAGTTCTTTCTGAATGTTTTCCTGTCAACTCTTGATTAACAAAATCGACAAGCGAGTTGGTCGCTTCATCTACCGTAAACTCGGACTTGTGGAAACAATTGAAAAACCAAAACCAAGCCGTTGCCAATTCAGCATTAGAGGCTAACAGCCAATGGATTAACCATAGCGTTGCTTCGTCTTCAAGATAAGGATCCCAACCCTGTTCTGAAAATAACGCATTTCCGATTTCCGTTGCGTGTAACCCATCCTGACTGACTTCTAACATTTGTGTTGCGCGCAACCAATAACGGATAGCGTTCACCATGTTTTTCCCCACGCCGAGTTGAACGGTCGCTTCATCGGAAGCGAATATCTCGTTATTGTGCTGAAACGCTTGAAATCCTTTTGTTAGCCAACCGTAACTTTCATGTTGGCCAAAAGCCGCCTTATTGGGCGTGAGAGGTTTGATTAAGCAATCCATGTTTGTGTGTAAATTCAATTTTATAAGCAGGCGGCATTATACATTTATCTGCAACTGACTTTAAGGCTATGCAAAAAAGGGGGGCAGGTAATTTCTTTGTTACGATTTGGTTAATGTCAGGCGATAACAAAGTAACCTGTCCCTGAGGTATCCCCACAAAACACTCGTTCCCATGCTCTGTGCGGGAATGCCGCTTTAGACGCTCTGCGTCGACTGTCGCGGGCAATTGGATTAAGAAACTATAGAGAATGTATCGTTGCTCTTGTCGGGATTATCGACCCCTGGGGACGCAGAGCGTAGGAACAATGAAAGGCATTGGGCCGACATATCGATTTGACGTTGGCTTGACGGCAGTCCGAGTCATTTGCCTTGATATGCGTCTTGTACCATAATCAGGTATAAATAGGTATAAGCGAGGTGCAGAATGGCTAAAAACACGAGTATTACGTTGGGTGATCATTTTGATGGATTTATTGCGAGTCAAATTAAAAGCGGTAGGTTTGGCTCGGCCAGTGAAGTAGTAAGAGCAGGACTTAGGCTGCTTGAAAATAATGAAACAAGATTGCAAGCCTTGAGAAAAGCCCTAGATGAAGGTGAGCGTAGCGATATTGCGGATTACAACTACGATACTTTTATGGCCGAACTTGATAAAGAAATGGATGAATGAAGGCATTTGAGTTAACTCAGGCAGCAAATAAAGATCTTAGGGAAATAGCTAAATTTACTGAAATTCGCTGGGGTCGAAACCAGCGGTATTTGTATCTAAAGCAATTTGACGATGTTTTTCATTTTTTAGCCGACAACCCATCTGTTGGAAAGAAATGCGACCACATAAAATTTGGATATAAAAAGTTCCCGCAAGGAAGCCATATTATATTTTTTCGTGAAGGTACGAATAGCAAGATTACAATAATTCGCGTACTTCATAAAAGCATGGATGTGGAGTCTCAGATTCTAGACACATAAAGGGCGTACCCCTTTGACACCATTCGCTAAAGGCGTTTTTGTTTATCTCGTATCCATTTCCCCCTAACTAAGGTGTCTTTCGAGGCTAGGCACAAAGAGCAAAGAGACCATGTTTATATGGGTACGTTATCAGCGATATACTTCGCGCGGTCATGTTTGCGGCTTTTATGGCAATGCTATTTTGTTCGAGAGCAAGGCGCGAAAACAGGCGCATAGCAAGCTATGTAACTGTTTTCGCAACGCCGCTCTCGGACAAAAGAGCGAGTCAGAAAACCGAAAATGTGGCCGCGCGAAGTATAACATTACTTGAAGGGAGAACATGCGAACGAAAAAGCCCTTAACTTAATGGCGGTGGTGAACAATACGCACTTTACAACCTTGAGTACAAAAGCTTCAGAATTTATCAAACAATATATTCTTCGAATCGACGCCGAGATTGATCAACATATCGACCACGGCATCGATCATCACCGGCGGACCGCATAGATAATATTCGCAGTCTTCGGGGGCCGGATGGTCTTTTAGATATTCGTCATACAGAATTTGGTGTATGAAACCTGTAGGTCCCGTCCAGTCGTCTTCGGGTAGCGGGCTCGACAAGCCGACGATCCATCGAAAATTGTCGTGCTCCTGCGCCAGCCGGTCGAAGTCTTCGGCGTAAAATACTTCGCCGAGACTGCGGGCGCCGTACCAGTAGGATATTTTCCGTTCGCTATTCAGCCGTTTCAATTGATCGAAGATATGCGAGCGCATGGGTGCCATGCCGGAGCCGCCGCCGACGAAGATCATTTCGTTGTCGGTTTCCCGCGCGAAGAATTCGCCGTAAGGCCCCGATATGCTGACCTTGTCGCCCGGTTTCAGACTGTAGATATAGGACGAGACCTTGCCGGGCGGTACGTCGGGATCGGAGGGAGGCGGCGAGGATATGCGGACGTTCAACATGATGATGCCTTTTTCTCCCGGGTAATTGGCCATCGAATAGGCGCGCATGACCGGTTCGTCGACTTTGGAAACGTATTGCCACAATTTGTATTTATCCCAATCCGGCCGAAACCGTTCTTCGATTTCGAAATCGCTGTATTTGATGGTATGGGGCGGCACATTGATCTGGACATATCCTCCGGCCCTGAATTCCATGTCTTCGCCGGACGGCAACTCCAATACCAGTTCCTTGA
Organism: Methylomicrobium sp.; assembly: GCA_007135635.1. Taxonomy (GTDB): domain Bacteria; phylum Pseudomonadota; class Gammaproteobacteria; order Methylococcales; family Methylomonadaceae; genus Methylotuvimicrobium. The sequence goes on from SLIO01000202.1 coordinate 6,883, forward strand.
TGAACGTCGCGACGCTGCGATTGGAACGCACCGTGCATTCCCAGTTGCGGATCGAGAACAGTTCCGGCGGCAAATCGAGGCCCATATCGCCCTTGACGGAAACCTGGCACGACAATCGGTAGCCGGCTTTGATCTGCTGCCGGTTGAGTTTGGCCCGCTCGGTGCCCAGGATAGCGCCGCCGCCTTTTTTGATCACGACCTTACATTGGCCGCAGGTGCCCTGGCCGCCGCAAGCTGAAGGGACATAGATAGAATTGTCGGCTAAGGCGCCCAGCAATTTGCCGCCCATTGGCACGGTTAGGCTATGCTCCGGATCGTCGTTAATCGTGAGAGTAGCGTTGCCTTTTTCTACCAGCCGGGCTTTGGCGAACATCACGATCAGCGTTAGCAGTAGAACGATGACTGTAAACAAGGCCATGCTAATGATGATTAAGCTGGTATCGCTCATGCAGGCCTCCGTTCGGTCGTTAGGAACGAGCATGAAGTGACTTCTTCAACAATCGGAAAGGGGATTCGGTGGCTCGCTTGACAGGTGTCGGCGGCAGGGAAAGCCGCCGTCAAGCCTACATGGACGTATTCACGGCGTCCTGTCAAGCGAGTCACCGAACCTCCACAAAGTTTACTGTTTCGAGAAGTTGATTTGTGCATATTCCTTACTGTCATCATTGTGGGAGGCCGCATCGCTAGAGCTCTATGCCCGAAAACAGCATGAAGGCCATCGCCATCAAACCGGCAGTGATGAAGGTAATACCGAGACCTCGAAGCCCTTCTGGAACGTTGCTGTATTTCATTCTTTCGCGAATACCCGCCAACCCGACGATGGCTAACGCCCATCCGGTTCCGCTGCCGAAGCCGAAAACGATGCTCTCGGTAAAATTGTAATGACGCTCGACCATGAACAGGCTGCCGCCGAGGATGGCGCAATTGACCGTGATCAGCGGCAGGAAGATGCCAAGCGCAATGTAGAGGCGGGGAATATATTTATCCAAAAACATCTCGAGAATCTGCACGACGGCGGCGATGACGCCGATATAGCATAAGAGCCCCAGAAAAGTCAGGTCTATGCCTTGCAGTCCGAGCCAGGCGAGCGCGTTTTGCTTGAGGACATGCCGATAAATCAGGTTGTTGATCGGCACGGTGATCGATTGCACGACGATGACCGCAATACCGAGGCCGATAGCCGTAGTCAGCCGATTGGATACGGCCAGAAACGTGCACATGCCCAGAAAGAAAGCCAGGGCCAGGTTTTCTATGAAAACAGCGGTCAAAAAAAGACTCAGGTAATGTTCCAGCATGGATTTACTCCGGTCCGTTGTTATCGGTTAGATTCTTTTGTTTACGCGCTTGTTCGAGTGCGTTTAGGTAGGGCCCATAGCCGTGTTCGCCCAGCCAGTATCTGACCAGATTGTTGACGCCTCGGCTGGTTATCGTCGCACCGGAAAGCCCTGAGACCTGATGATCCGCATCGCCGGAGTCCGGTTCGACTTCGCCGCGAACGACTTCGATAATGACCCGGCCTTGTTCGTCAAACGCTTGCTTGCCTTTCCAGCTATTTTTCCATTGCGGATTGTCGACTTCGCCACCGAGGCCCGGCGTTTCCTTATGCTCGTAAAAAGTAATGCCGGTAATCGTGCGTAGGTCTTTATCCAGCGCGATGAATCCGTAAAGAGTCGACCACAACCCTCGTCCGTAGATAGGCAGGATGAGTTTTTGAAGGTGTCGATCCGTCTCGACTCGATAGACCGCCATGTATTGTGGGCGCTGTTTGATTTTTGCCTTGTCGTACTGAGGCGGAACGGATGCGCTATAGCGAGGATCCGAAGTCAGCGTTTGAATATCGAAGGCTTCGATGTTCAGAGTCTCATCGAATTTTTCCGGGTCAACCACGTCTCCCGAATCCAACGCTATCATCTGCGGTACGATGTTTTGTCGGTAAACGGCTTCAATATCGATCCCGGATTCATAGAGACCCGCTACGGCCAGGATATTTCCAATCCTGTCCAGGCGTTGGTTTTGCCTTTGCTTCGGTTGCAGCAATATCGCGGTCGCGGACACCAATAAAGAACAGAGCAGGCTAACGCCCAATACGACCCGGAGAGTATTTTTGAAGCTATTTTTCCGCATGGACAGCTTGCCTCCTCAACCGTTTTCGGATATGGCGGCTAACAAACAGCCTGTCTATGGTCGGCGCAAATACATTGCCGAATAAAATCGCCAGCATGATGCCTTCCGGAAAGCCCGGATTAATGACTCGGACCAGCACTGTCAAGGCGCCGACCAGAAATCCGTAGACGTATTGGCCGGGACGGGAATGCGCGGCCGAGACCGGATCGGTGGCCATATAAACGGTGCCGAAGGCAAATCCGCCCAACACGAGATGCCATTGCGGCGTGAGCTGAAACATAGGATTCGACGGGCTGCCTACGGAGTTGAACAGCAATGATAAGCCGACCATACCCAATACCACCCCGGTCATGATGCGCCACGACCCGACCCGGCTGACGATAAGAATGAGTGCACCGATCAGGCAGGCCAGCGTCGAGGTTTCGCCCATCGAGCCGGGCATGAACCCGAAGAAGGCATCCTGCCAGGAAACGCTCAGTTCAAGCTCGGGGTCGGGTAATTCCGCCAAGGGCGTGGCCCGGCTGTAACCGTCGACCGGCACCCATACCGTATTACCGGTCATTTCTCTCGGATAAGAGAAAAACAAAAAGCTACGTCCGACCAGGGCCGGATTGAGTATGTTCATGCCGACGCCGCCGAAAATCTCTTTACCGATCACCACGCCGAACGATATACCGAGCATGACCTGCCACAAAGGAATGTCGGGCGGCAGTATCAGCGCGAACAGCAGACTGGTGACCAGAAAGCCTTCGCTGATGGCGTGTTGCCTGATGCCGGCGAACAGCACTTCCCAGAAGCCGCCCGTGACAACGGTAACGATATAGACCGGTAAAAAATACAGCGCACCCAATAGCATGTTATCGAGTACGCGGCTCGGATCGTGGCCGACGCTCAGCAAGGCCAGTAGGGCGCCACGCCATCCCGGGGCGTGTTCGAAACTTTGTTGCTGCAGCGCCAGGTTGATTTGCAGGCCGGTATTGTAAAAAGCCATGACGACGGTCGGTATCAACGCGACGATGACGGTGACCATCATGCGCTTCATGTCCATGGCGTCGCGCACATGCGGGGCGCCACGGGTAACCGTTCCCGGCGTATGGAGAAAAGTGTCCACGGCCTCATAGAGCGGGCCAAGTAAGTGCTGTGTTTCGCCCTTTTTAGTTGAAGAGCTAATTTTTCCGGAATCTTCGCTCATAAGGATTCGTGCTCCAGGGTTTCTTCCTCGATCATGTCCAGATTTCGGCGCAACAGCGGCGCGAAATCCAGTTTCGATGGGCACACAAAGGCGCATAAGGCCAGGTCTTCCTCGGCCAGTTCGAGGCAACCGAGGTTTTCGGCTTCTTCGATATCTTCGACGGCCAGCGCGCGCAGTAAGAACAACGGCATCAAATCCAAGGGCATGACGCGTTCGTAATTGCCATTGGGAATGATGGCCCTGATATCGCCGTGCGTCGAGGTCGTGAACTCATAAGCGCTGCCGGGAATGAACTTGGATAGCACGACATTCTTGACCGAATAGAGCCTAAGACCGGGATTCAACCAGCCTAAAAACTCGCGCTTTCGCTGTTCAGGCAACACCGAAATCTGCTGATGATAGCGGCCTAGAAATGCCGTCGCTCCGTCGGCGTGGTGACCGGACAATACCGAACCGGAAATGATGCGATTCTCGCCGTCGATCAGCGCGTCGCGGCAATGGTCGTCCAGACAGGCGCCGATTCGGGTCTTGATCAGGCAGGGATGCAGCACGGACGGGCCGGCTAAGGCCGCGATGCGGTCTACATAAAGCAGGCCGGTAGTGAATAACTTCCCGACTGCGATCACATCCTGCAGCCCG
>SLIO01000405.1 GCA_007135635.1 Methylomicrobium sp.
AAATGGCGTCCCCAGGGGGGTTCGAACCCCCGTTACCGCCGTGAAAGGGCGGTGTCCTAGGCCACTAGACGATGGGGACTTAAGACGCTAATTCAATTGGTGGAGCCAAGCGGGATCGAACCGCTGACCTCAACACTGCCAGTGTTGCGCTCTCCCAGCTGAGCTATGGCCCCTCACTTGAGTCCGCATATTCTACAGGATTTTGAATTCATGTCCAGCTTTAATTTAAAGACCGAATAAAATCCACAGCACGTATTAATCGCGTCAACGTTTTTTCACGCCCCAACAATGCCAATGTCGCATCGATCGGTGGCGATACCGACGTTCCGCATATCGCTACCCGCAGAGGCTGAGCAACCTTCCCCAAATTTAGACCCAAGGTCTCGGCTAAATTGACGACTATGTAATGCAAGATTTCGCCCTGCCAATCGTCCAGTGCGCTAAATTCTTCATGCAGTTTCTGCAAAATATCAGCACTTTCGGCTTTGAAGTTCTTTTTCGCAGCCTTTTCGTCGTATTCATCGAACTCTTTGTAAAAATAGCGACTAACCGCCGCCATTTCGACCAAGGTTTTGCAACGTTCCTTTTGGACCGTGACCAATTCGGCTAAATCCGGCCCTTCGGTAGGATCGATGCCTTGTTCGCCCATGTGCCAGCTTAAATGCCGCGCGACATGAGCCGGATCTGAGTTCATAATGTATTGGTGATTGAGCCACAATAACTTTTCCGGGTTGAATGACGATGCCGAAACGTTGACGTCTTTCAATTCGAAATATTCGATCATTTCGTCCAGGCTGAAGATTTCCTGATCGCCATGCGACCAACCCAGACGAACCAAATAATTCAACAACGCCTCAGGCAGATAGCCTTCGTCCCGATACTGCATCACGCTGACTGCACCGTGACGTTTGGAAAGCCTTGCGCCATCCGCGCCCAATATCATCGGCAAATGCGCATACTCCGGAATCGGTGCACCCAACGCCTTTAAGATATTCATCTGTCTCGGCGTATTATTAATGTGGTCGTCACCGCGAATCACATGCGTCACGCCCATGTCCATATCATCGACGACGACACTCAAATTATAAGTCGGCGTGCCGTCGGAACGCGCAATAATCAGATCGTCCAATTCTTTGTTCGAAACGACAATATCGCCTTTCACCAAATCCTTGATGACCACCTCGCCATTATCCGGATTCCTGAACCGGATCACTGGCATAACGCCTTCAGATACCCCCGGGTTTTCCCTGCATTTGCCGTTATAGCGAGGCTTATCTTTGTTCGCCATCTGCTCGTTACGCAGCTGCTCCAGCTCTTCCTTACTGCAATAACAATAGTAGGCATCACCCTGATCGAGTAATTGCTGAATGACGGCTTTGTACCGATCAAAACGGTGGGTTTGATAGAAAGGGCCTTCGTCATATTCCAAACCCAGCCAAGTCATCCCTTCCAAAATCGCATTGACCGATTCCTGCGTCGAACGCTCCAGATCGGTATCCTCGATTCTCAAAACAAAACGGCCGCCGTGCTTACGAGAATACAACCAAGAAAAAAGTGCGGTTCGCGCGCCACCGATATGAAGATAACCTGTCGGACTCGGGGCAAATCGTGTTTTTGTCATCATTTGTTATTAATTCGTTTTCAGTAAAATCTTTTTTGCGTATTCGTTTGGAATTTGCTTGGCAGCGCGCATGCGTATTGCTTGGTAGTTAAAACCCACACTTCCCTTTGGCGCCTCGTTTTTACCCAGAATAGCCAGGGAAGCGCCATGACCTTTTGCCGCAGCTTTTTCATACCATTGCGTGGCTTTTTTGACATCTTGAGGCATGCCTAAACCTCTATCATACATTGCTGCGACGACAACCTCAGCCTCCAACAAACCTTGTTCGGCCGCCTTAAGCATCCATCCTGCCGCTTGTTGTTCATCGATTTCAAAGCCATCCTGGCCCAATAAATATAAGGCACCCATTTTAGCTTGCGCAAGCGCAACGCCCTGTTCCGCCGAAGCCTGAACAGATAATTTTTCACCGGCTTCTTCGGCATGGACGATACCCATCCCAAATAAAGCCAACAGGCAAGCTATCGTTGTTATTTTAAACATTCCTCTACCTCTTGCATCGATTAACGACGGAGTTGTTGATAATATGCTTTTGACAGACCAAATGTTTGAGTACATCTTACTTTCCGACACGCCCAAACGAAACAACTCTCAGAACAGCTATTATTTCATGACACGACCCTGAGAGGAATTAAACATTCGGTAAATTCAATATTCAGCACCCTCAATGGAAACAATTTAAAGTCGTTAGAATGTACCATCACTGTTATATTTTATCCCTATTGCCTTATTTAAATCAGCCATTTGCTTAGAAGCGATCAGCAAAACTTAAATGACCGACCTTTACCAATTAAACGATATTCGTTTCCTATACGCTAAAAAGGTAGCGCTTGCGCTGCCTTCGCTTAGCATCAAAACCGGTAAAATCACAGCATTGATTGGCCCTAACGGATGCGGAAAAAGCACCTTACTGAATATGTTGGCTTTTTTAGATTCGCCGCAGCAAGGCAGCATCGTATTCAAGGGAGAAACCATTTGCTTCAAAAAGCAACTGCAAGCATTAAGAAAGCGTGTTGGGTTACTAACTCAAAAACCCTATATGCTGAGAGGTACGGTGACCGATAATCTAAAACTTGCGCTAAAATTACACGGCGTACCGAAAAAACTTTGGCAAACCAAGATTAACGATATTCTTAGCCGTCTCGACGCGGCTCATTTACACAACCAACAAGCCAATACGCTGTCGGGAGGGGAGCTGCAAAAAGCGGCTCTTGCACGCGCTCTTATTAACGACCCCGAGGTTTTGTTATTAGACGAACCATTCAGCTACTTGGATCACGCAGCGAATGTCATGCTTGAGGAGTTCATCCAAAACTACAATACATCCACTCGTAATTTGATCTTTAGCACACATAACCGACTGCAAGGCTTAGCGCTGGCCGACGAAGTCATAACTCTCGTTAATGGCAGCCAGGTTCAAACGCCGTTACTGAATTTGTTTCATGGTCATCTGGAAAATCATATCTTCAACACGGGCAAACTGAGTGTCGTTTTAACCGGGGATATCAAAGATTGCCGGCACATTTCGATCGATCCGCATGAAATTGTACTGTCCAAAGAACCTTTTTGCTCCAGTATTCGCAACCAATATCCAGGTCGCATCACATCAATTTCGGAGGAAATGGGCAAGGTAAGAGTGACTCTTTCAGCTGGCGAAATTTTTCAAGCACTTATTACCTTTGAAGCGTTACATGATTTAAAGTTGCAATTAGGCGATGAGGTTTGGGTTAATTTTAAGTCGAATTCAATCGTAACGTTTTAACCCAACAATCATGAGGAAGCGCCTAGCATCCTGGAAAACCAGATACACTTGGCGCAGGCCCTTGCCTTACCAGCTGCCGAAATTTGGACAGTAAAAAGAATAAGATGACTAAAACCGAATTAACCTACCATCTTCGGCCGATTGCAGCGCCCCAACAATAATCCTGCAATTGGTTTTCGCGTCATCTAGCGAAAGTGCGGGTTCCTTACCGGCCAAAACGCAATCACTGAAATGTTCGATTTCCAAACGAAAATGATCGGCAATCGGTAGAATTTCCTCGGTTTGTCGCCCCTCTTCTGTCCACCAGGAAATGACCGGAATATCGCCCGGATTCTGCCAAACGCCATGACATTTCACCCCCCCCTTAGTGCCGACAACCTCGTATTCGCAGCGCCGCGCGCGTTCAAAGCTAAAATCAAAATGCGCAAATTTACCGTCGCCGAAATCGAGCACGCCGCTACTCGCGGTATCGGCGCCGCTTTCGATATATTTGGATACTGCAGTGACCGAGACCGGCATACCGTCAAAAAATAATCTCAGCGAATGAATCGCATAGCAACCGATGTCCCACATCGCGCCGCCGCCCTGATCGATACTATCGGCAATTCGATACATTCTGCCCGGTTTCATCATGAATGAAAAACTTGCACGTACCGTTTTAACCTCGCCGATCTTGCCCGAACGCAAAATTTCCAAGACCCTCGCATGCTGTGGATGAAAACGGTACATAAAGCCTTCCATCACGGTGACGTTATGATGACGCGCCGCGGTTTCTATCGCTTCGATATCCGAAACCTTCAACGCCATCGGTTTTTCGCATAATACATGCTTGCCTTTCTCGATCGCACGCAAAGCCCATTCGGCATGCTCGCGATTCGCCATCGGCAAGTACACCGCTTCGATATCGGCATCGTCGAGAATGGCTTCGGGGCTATCGTAAGTCCGCACACCTTGTTGATGAGGGGCATATTTCGCCAAGGTTTCCGCCGCAGCGCCGGGACGCCGGCTTCCGATCGCAACCAATTCCGCATTGCAGGCATCGACGATCGCCGGCATTAGCCGCTCGTTAACCCGTGCCGCGCCTAAAATACCCCAACGCAATTTTTTGTTTTCGTTCATACTTCTCCTCCGTGTTGCTTATCAATATTCAACCATCCCGCCAATGCGGTCTTGACTGTTTCGGTTCTGATTTGGTGCCGGTCACCGCCGAAATGCATTTCGGCGACTTTGGCAATTGCGCCTCGCCGCTGCCAAGCTATGAAAACGGTACCGACCGGTTTAGTCATAGTTCCGCCATCGGGGCCGGCAATACCGGTAACGGCTATCGTCCAATCGGCCTGACTACCGGACAAGGCACCTGCCGTCATCTCCTGCGCTGTTTCAAAACTAACCGCGCCGTATTTTTCAAGCGTTTCAGATTTGACGCCCAGCATTTGTATTTTGGCGACATTACTGTAAGTCACGAAGCCTCGGTCGAACCAGGCCGAACTTCCCGGTATTTCGGTAATCGACTGCGCAATGCCGCCCCCGGTACAAGATTCGGCGGTTGCCAGAAGCCAGCCACGTTCCTTTAGACTCATCCCAACCATCCGAGCCAATTCGATGATTTTATTCTCTGTATTTAACGGTACCACTGGGGCAAGACCTATCAATAAGATAAAATAACGAATATGAGTATAAAACAAACCAGCAATCAACACACCCCGATGATGCAGCAATATTTGCGCATCAAAGCAGACCATCCCGACACGCTCGTTTTTTATCGCATGGGCGATTTTTATGAACTTTTTTTCGACGATGCCAAAAAAGCCGCACAGATCCTCGATATCACGTTGACGCAGCGCGGCCAGTCGGCCGGCGCGCCGATTCCGATGGCCGGCATTCCATACCATGCCGCCGAAGGCTACATCGCGAAACTGTTGCGCCACAGCGAATCGGTAGCGATTTGCGAACAAATCGGTGATCCGGCGACTTCAAAAGGACCTGTTGAACGCAAAGTCGTGCGCATCGTCACTCCAGGCACCGTTACCGACGAGGCCTTGCTCGAAGACCGTAAGGATAATTTGCTTGTGGCACTGCATGCTGCCGACTCCCATTTCGGTATTGCCGCTTTAGATGTGACCAGCGGGCGCTTCGTGCTGCAAGTGTTAGATTCGGCCGATACAATGTTGAGCGAAATCGAACGATTGAACCCGGCCGAGCTATTGGTCAGCGAAGACATGGCTCTTTTGCAAGCTTTGAAGCAACGCAAAGGCATTTGTAAGCGCCCGCCCTGGCATTTCGAGCCTGACAGTGCGCGCCAACTAGTGTTGAAACAATTCAACACACACGATCTGTCCGGCTTTGGCTGCGAAAATATGCCGATGGCCATCGCCGCGGCCGGCTGTCTATTGCAATATGTCAAGGACACCCAACAAAGCGCCCTGCCGCATATTCAGGGCATCCGGGTCGAAAACAATTGCGACGGCATTCAACTCGATGCCGCTAGCCGCCGCAATCTGGAGCTAGACACTCATCCGACAGGCGAACTGCGCTACACCTTATTTGGCGTACTCGACAAAACCGTCTCCGCAATGGGTAGCCGTTGCCTGCGCCGATGGATCAACCGACCGCTCAGAAACCAAACCATTCTGCAAAACCGATATATGGCAATCGAATCGCTTTTGTCCGAACAGCTTTTAGATGCCGTTCGCAGTCAATTGAATGCGGTCGGCGACATTGAGCGTATCAGCTCACGCATCGCACTCAAGTCGGCCAGGCCACGGGACTTGATCGTGTTACGCAATACGCTGGCCGTTTTGCCGACATTGCAGTTGTTGCTGTCGGGTACCGACAGTCCGGAACTGATGCGCCTGGCCGAGCAACTGGCCGAACAACCCGAGTTATCCTCGCTGTTACAAAAAGCCATTATCGATAATCCGCCTGTATTAATTCGCGACGGCGGCGTCATTGCGCCCGGTTACCATGCCGAACTCGATGAACTGCGCAACTTAAGCCGTAATGCCGATCAATTTCTGCTCGACATGGAGGAGCGTGAAAAAATCGCGACCGGTATCACCGGTCTAAAAATCAATTACAACCGCGTGCATGGTTACTATATCGAAATTTCGAGAATACATGCCGAGAAAGTTCCGGCACACTACCACCGCAAACAAACGCTGAAAGGCGTCGAGCGCTACATTACCGAGGAATTGAAGGCCTTTGAAGATAAGGTTCTCAGTGCAAAAGAAAAATCGCTGGCCTTCGAAAAATTGCTATACGATCAGTTGCTGGACAGGCTCGGCGAGTCATTAACCGATCTGCAGAAATGCGCGGAAGGACTCGCCGAACTGGATGTTTTGGCAGCATTTGCCGAACGCGCCGAAACATTGAATTTGACCCGTCCGCAATTGACCGATAAGCCCGGCATCGATATCGAAGGCGGACGGCATCCGGTCGTCGAGCAAGTATCCGACATTCCGTTTGTCGCGAACGATCTTAAACTATCGCCTCAGCGCCGCATGCTCATCATCACCGGCCCGAATATGGGTGGTAAATCGACTTATATGCGCCAAGCGGCCTTGATCGTGTTGATCGCTCATATCGGCTGTTATGTGCCGGCCAAGGCCGCAACGATCGGCCCGGTCGATAAGATTTTCACCCGCATCGGCGCTTCGGACGACTTGGCTGGCGGACGTTCGACGTTCATGGTCGAAATGTCGGAAACCGCCAATATCCTGCATAACGCAACCGAACAAAGCTTGATTTTGATGGACGAAATCGGCCGCGGCACCAGTACTTTTGACGGCTTGTCATTGGCTTGGGCCTGCGCCGATCACCTTGCGAAGGTCACGAAGGCTTTTACGTTATTCGCGACGCATTATTTCGAATTGACGACTCTATCGGACGAGCAAAAACCGATCCATAACGTGCATCTCGACGCGATAGAATACGGCGACAAAATCGTGTTTCTGCATGCGGTTAAGGAAGGCCCTGCGAGCCAAAGCTACGGTCTGCAAGTCGCCTCTTTGGCCGGTGTTCCTGCTACGGTGATCGACAAAGCTAAATTAAAATTGCAGCATCTCGAAAACAATACTTATTACCAAAACCAGGCCGAATCGGGCAATCAGCAATTGGATTTATTCGCGACCCAAGAGTGCCATCCGGCGGTCTGTTTGATCGAGGAGTTAGACCCGGACAGCTTAAGCCCGAGGCAAGCCTTGGATACGCTGTATCGTTTGAAAAAGATGGTGGAGTGATTTTAGACTCGGCAAAAACGCAAGCCTAGTGGTCTTGGAAGTAGCAATTCTCAGTTTGAGCGTTTCACTAACCTTAGGGAATGGAGTATGCCTGCCGAGGAATCCAGCCCCTAAATCATCGAAATTCGAACCAACAAGTAAGGCCGTTGGAATCTAGGGACTGGAGGCTTGTCGGAAGAATTGCATGCAGCAGGGATACAGCATTCTAGCCTACATGGACGTATTTACGGCGATACGCTCTACTGTCTTAAACTGAACTCAGATTATTTAATTAAGAAATCTCGCATCATACCCATATCTTCATGTTCAAGATTATGGCAGTGATACATGAATAGTCCTTTAAAATCGTTAAATGGTTTCAATACCGTCACTTTCTCACCGGGCATCACCAGCACCGTATCCTTCCAACCGCCCCAGATCAATCCGCCGGAAATCGTTTGTTGCGCTTGTCTCGATTTTGGATTCACTTGGCGTTTGATGATTTGAAATTGTTCGCCGTGTAAATGCATCGGATGCGGCATCGGCATGCCGTTCATACCGCTGTATCCATTATCGAATTCGATGACTTGCAAACTATTGACAGGAATGATCTCATCGTCGCGGACATCGTCCATTTTATATGACCGTCCGTTCAATAACGCCGACATGTGCCGCATCGACAGCTTGATAGTTCTTGGACTGCCGTTATTCGCGGCATTGCGAACATTAAGCTTAGGTATCGTGGATAACCGCTCCGGTAAACTCTGCGAGGGTTTGCCGGCTTTAACCACTTTAACGTTAAACAAAGAATATTCACTACCCGACGGTAGGTCGGAAGAGTGCATCATACCCATGCCTCCACCCATCATGCCGCGTCGTCCGCCGCCCATCATTCCTCCTCGGCCACCTCCCATCATGCCCATGCCGCCATGGCCGTGTGTTGAAACATCGAATGCCAAGCTACGCATGGTCATCTCGAAGCCCACCGGACGATCGCTGAAATCAACCCAAAGCTCTATCCTTTCGCCGGGTGCCAACATCACATAAGAATACTGCTTCGGCCTTTCCAACAATCCGCCGTCGCTACCGATCACAGTCATTTTACTGCCATCGGACCAAGCCAGTTTATAGATCCGTGAATTGGAACCGTTCAGCAACCGCAGCCGATAGGCCTGTCCCGCGACAGGCAACACATAATCGGGCCGGCCGTTGACAAAAATCCGATCGCCGAGAAAACCTTGCATGCGTTGCATCATGTGGTCGCTGTAGACGAGCTGATTATTCTTATCAAAGCTTCTGTCTTGGATCACCAACGGTAGATCAAATTCGTCCTTGGGCAAATTCAAGACCTGTTCTTCGTCGTCATGCACGATGAACAAGCCGGCAAGGCCCGAATAGACTTGCTGGGCGGTGACGCTATGGGTATGCGCGTGATACCAATAAGTTCCGGCACGGTTTAGAATTTCGAATTCATAAATATAAGATTGACCGTGACTGACCGCGTACATCGGATTGCCATCCATGTTAGCAGGTACATGCAGTCCATGCCAATGCAAAATCGAGTGCGCCGGTAAATTGTTGTTCAAATGAATTCTGACCTTTTGGCCTTTTTTCAGACGAATCGTCGGTGCAAGGTAGGTATCGTGGTGATTTTCTATCGATGAATCCGGACCTTTAAGAACTTTAGCCCGCACTTTCCAAATTCGGGTTTCAGGACCTTCGAAGACAGGAACGTGCGCGATTTCCTGCGTCAGTTCAATTTCGACATCGGGATTAAAATTCGCAGAAGGGGTATTAATCGCTTTAAAGGCTTCGGCCGATTGCGCCCAAGAGGGATAGATCGCCGCACCTGCTGCCGCAAATGCGGCATATTTTAGCCATTGCCGACGTTGTTGATTGATCGGAGAGTTCATCGGGCGTAACTCAAGGACGTATAATTTGTTAGTATATTAGCAAATTATGAATTTATAGCAATTTAGACTTCTCTTTCGACTTGCTTTGCCGGGCTGTCACTATAAGAAATGTTCGAAGGGTATGCGCATGCATACCCTTAGCTTAGTAGGTTTGTCCTATAAACCTTTTTCTTCGCGCAATACTTCGGAAAGCTGTTTGGCCGGCAAATAACCTGGATAGACAGAACCTTGCTCGGTAACGATCATCGGTGTACCACGTGCTTCGAAATCGTTACCCAGTTTCATATGGGCATCGACCGGATTGGTACAAGTCTTGGTTTCAGGGTCTTTTCCTTGCTTGGCTTTGGTCAAAGCATCGTTACGATCCTCCGCACACCATACTGAAACGGCTTTGGCGTAAGAATCAGAGCCCTTCCCTGCTCTCGGATAAAAGAGGTATTGAATAGTAATTCCTTCGGCCATATATTGGTCAATCTCGGAATGCAGTTTACGACAGTAACCGCAATCGATATCGGTAAAAATGAACACTTTATGTTGACCTAATTTTGGCTTAAATACGATCATTTGATCCTGCCCCAACTTTTCCAGCGTGTTCTTCCGCGAATTAGCCATTTTCGCTTCGGTCAAATCGGTTCTAGCTTCCAGGTCGATCAAGCGTCCTTGGAATAAATATTTACCATCATCGGAGACATAAAAAATGGTTGCGCCGGCCGTGACTTCATAAACTCCCTTCACTTCGGAAGGCTTAATTAATTCAGGGTTGAAGTTTGGCATCGACTTCTGCAAAGCTGCCTTGATAGCTGCTTCATCAGCTTGAACAAAGCTCATGCCTAAAACTGAACCGAGCAATACCACTGTTTTAAGTATTTGTTTCATAAAATTTCCATAAATTCAGAATGACTAATGCGTTTGTAGGACTTTCGACCAAGTGTTTTGTTCATCCAGCTATGAAAAATAGCAGTCACTATTCAGCATATTTCTATTGGCTTGGTTTTGACAGTTGATTCATAAGGATACATAAATTCATCCCTGTAAGCCCTAACTGCAAATCTAACCGCCGAGGAAGAAGGGGGATACAAATCAAAAATCTGCGTCTTGCAGGCAGTCTGTTAAATCAAGAGCCTATATTTTTAACATAATTTACGCTGAATAGTTACCAAATGAGCGCGATGAAACCGATTTGGCAGGCCAATATGGATTAAACATAGGTTTACCGCCTAAATAGAAAAGAAAAGCCGGATAAAACTGAGTGATTCAAAAACCGAAATACGTGAAAAATCCGTTTAACTCTGCTCAATCAGTATCATCTGCATGCTTTTTATTAG
>SLIO01000041.1 GCA_007135635.1 Methylomicrobium sp.
AAAAAAAATGAATGAAAGGAGAGTTGGTGATACGACTCTCCTTTTTTATTATTTGGAAACAAGCTAGCTTTTTAAAAATAAGTAATAGACAGGTTTGAAGATGAAGGAAAAAAAATATTTTGGAACCGATGGTATTAGAGGAAAAGTCGGTGAATATCCGATAACGGCTGATTTTTTGCTCAAATTGGGCTGGGCAACCGGGCGTGTATTCGCAAATGAAGGACATGGCTTCGTATTGGTCGGAAAAGATACCCGAATTTCAGGATATATGTTCGAATCGGCGCTCGAAGCGGGATTGACTGCTGCCGGTGTCGATACGCGTTTATTGGGACCGATGCCGACGCCAGGCGTAGCCTATTTGACGCGAACCTTACGCGCCCAAGCGGGTATCGTCATCAGTGCATCGCATAATCCCTATTACGATAACGGCATTAAGTTTTTTTCGGTTGAGGGAACAAAACTGCCGGATTCCATGGAGAAAAAAATAGAGCATTACCTTGATTCGCCGATGACGACGGTTGACTCGGCGAAACTGGGTAAAGCCAACCGTGTTGGAGATGCGGCAGGCCGTTATATAGAATTTTGCAAAAGCACGATTCCGACTTGGATGGACTTTAATGGTCTCAGAATCGTGGTCGACTGTGCGAATGGTGCGACCTATCATATCGCGCCGCATGTTTTCAGCGAGGTAGGGGCTGAAGTCGTTACGATCGGCGCCGAGCCGGATGGGCTGAATATCAACGAAGAGTGCGGAGCCACGAAGACTGAAAAATTGGTTTCAACAGTTCTTGCCTATCGGGCCGATTTCGGTATCGCGCTCGACGGTGATGGAGACCGGTTGATCATGGTCGATCATAAGGGTGAAATAGTCGATGGCGACGAATTGATTTATATCATTGCGAAATCGAGATTAAATGCAGGAGTTCTTAAAGGACCGGTGATTGGTACCTTAATGACCAATCTCGGTATGGAACATGCGTTAAAAAGCTTGGGCATTGAATTGTTTCGAGCAAAAGTCGGAGACCGTTATGTAATGGAAATGCTTGAAGAGAAAAAAGGCATATTAGGCGGCGAAAATTCCGGACATATCATTTGTTTGGATAGAACTACGACAGGAGATGGTATCGTGGCCGCTCTGCAAGTCATGGCTGAAATGAAAACCAGCGGCAAGTCGCTGCATGAGCTTAGGTCCGGGGTACGCATGTATACTCAAGTCCTGATCAATCTAAGAACCGACATCAAAATCAATCCCGATAATCACGAAAAAATTCAAAAGGCGGTTAAGGATGTCGAAAAACTCCTGGGTACCAACGGTCGAGTCTTGTTAAGGGCATCCGGAACCGAGCCTTTGATTCGTGTGATGGTGGAAGGAGTCGACGAGGCGCTGGTGAATAAATGCGCTAACCAATTAGCGGATGAAGTCAAGAAAGCAATCGATGCTTGAACAAGTTTCGATAAGCATATATCATACGCAGCTTAATTTTGGATGGAGAGGGAGCAATTATGCGTCAAACACTCGTGGCTGGAAACTGGAAAATGAATGGCTCTAAAGCGGCCACAGAATCGTTATGCAAAGCCATCATTGCCGGACTTAACTCTTCCGATACCGGAATCGTAGTTTGTGTTCCTTATGTTTATTTAGCCGATGCGGCTAAATTAACGGAAGGTACACCTCTTGATCTTGGGGCACAAAATGTCGCCGATCAAAGTTCAGGCGCATATACCGGAGAAATCTCAGCATCCATGCTGAATGAATTTAATTGCAAATATGCTATCGTCGGTCACTCCGAGCGTAGGACTTATTACGGTGACACCAACGGATCAGTTGCTTCAAGATATTCTCAAGCGCAACAACAAGGGATCATTCCTATATTGTGCGTTGGCGAAACATTAGAACAACGTGAAAGCGATCAAACGTTTAGCGTCATTGATGAACAGCTCGATGCGGTTTTAAATGCGGCAGGTATCGAATCTTTCAGTAAAGCAGTTGTTGCTTATGAGCCAGTATGGGCCATCGGTACAGGAAGAACCGCCTCAGACGAGCAAGCACAAGAAGTTCACCAATATATTCGTCAAAAGTTTGCTGCAAAAAATCAAGCAATTGCCGGCCAATTACAAATTTTGTATGGCGGCAGTGTTAAGCCGGACAACGCTAAAGCCTTATTTGCAATGCCTGATATCGACGGTGGCCTAATCGGTGGCGCGTCATTGGACGCAGAAGGCTTTTTGAAAATATATAGCGCATCTAAATAACATAATTACATCTAAATAACCATATGTATCAAGTTATCATAGTCATTCATGTATTATTCGGACTGGGTATTATCGGTCTAGTATTAATGCAGCAAGGTAAAGGTGCCGATGCCGGTGCCGCGTTCGGAAGCGGCGCATCGGGAACTTTATTCGGTGCACAAGGTGCGGCTTCATTTTTATCGAGAACCACTGCAGTTTTAGCAACGTTGTTCTTTGTGACAAGTCTTTCTCTTGCAATGTTGAGTGGTGGTAGTAAAGTTGCGAAAGACTTTTTTGATGACACAGAAACCCAAGAAGCTTTTGATATTCCATTAATGAGTAAAGAAGCTGCCCCGGTTGCCGTCCCCTCCATATCAGCTGAGACACCTTCTATTGAGGAAGGAACAAAAGAACAGCCGGCAGACGAAATAAACGAATAAAAAATTAATTAGCCGATGTGGTGAAATTGGTAGACACGCCATCTTGAGGGGGTGGTGA
>SLIO01000146.1 GCA_007135635.1 Methylomicrobium sp.
CTTTTTGCGACACGCGTTAATGTAACTAAGCGCTGTTGATAGATTTCTATTCGATGCTGTTCTTGATCGGGTAAAAAGGCACCGCTTAATTTCGCCGGTAAATTGTCATGCCATTTATAAGTCACGATCATTCGTTTATTAATGAATCTGACGTTTTTGATCATGGCTTCAAGCGCCTGCCAATCGGCATCCGGCAACATAAGCCTAAATAGGCTTGTGCTTAAGCTATTTGCTATGAGTCCAGGTATTTTTAATTTGCCCAGCGTTAGGTGGTCGATTTCAGGGAGGCTATTAGTCTGCTTGAGTTCGAGTGTTACATTTAAATACTGGCCCAGTGGGTTTGAAGGTAATTTTAAGGTGCTTTCAATGATGGCTCGACCCTGTCTAATTGTTAAGCCGGCAACGCCGCCTACATATTGATTGACGAAATAATTGATGGCTAAGTCCAGATCTCTTTGTTCAATGCTGGCCCTTGCTATCGTGCCTGTTCTTAGGCGTCGTGGGTCGTTTTGTTCAAAAATTTGTTTTCCTCGGGCGATTTGCTCGGGGGTGATATCGGGCCTTTCTCTTAGCTTGGGTTCATCTTCCACGACTAAAACTAGCGCGGTGATAGACAGAAGCAGTAAAACAAAAATCGAAAATACGGTTAGCTTTATCATTAGACCCATGGCACTTATAATCTCACGCCTTTATATAGATCAGATATTTGAACCCGATCCAGTGAGTGGATAGTAATTAAATTTGACCGCTATAGTAAGTTTTTTTATAGTGAGTCGATACTATCAAATGGAAATTCAGTACAGCTTGTCACGCATACTATGACCTAATAAGGAGTCGAAAACATGAAATTTCTTGCTGTTCACCCTAGCCCTCTAATGTATACCAAGGTGTTTTTACGACTTGAACCTCTTGGGCTGGAACAAGTTGCCGAAACGGCCCGGCGGCAAGGTTACGATACACGTTTGATCGATTTACAAGTGGAATCGCATCAAGATTTATTTCGTCTATTGGACGATTGGCAACCCGATATCATTGGTTTCTCGTTAAATTATTTGGCCAATGTGCCTGAAGTCATTGATCTTGTTAAATCCGTGAAAGCTCATTTGCCGAATAGTTTCGTCTTCATCGGCGGGCATAGTGCGTCGTTTACCGCCGAAGAATTATTGGAACATGGCGAAGAAAGTATCGATGCAATCCTGAAAGGCGAGGGCGAATCGGGTCTGCCTTTGCTATTACAAGCTATAAAAGAAGACAGGGAAAATGTTCATAGCGTGCCGGGCGTGGTAACGATGAAAGGTGAGGGAGGACAGCCGACCTTCATTCCCGATTTGGACAATCTTGCACCGGCTCGGGATTTGGTTCGGCATCGTAAAAAATATTTTCTCGGTACGCTGGATCCTTGCGCATCGATCGAATTTTCCAGAGGTTGTCCATGGGACTGTTCGTTCTGCAGCGCCTGGACATTCTATGGGCGCAGTTATCGTGTGATGAGCCCCGATAAAGTCGTCGAGGAAATGGAAAAAATTCGCGAACCCGGTGTTTTTATCGTCGATGATGTCGCGTTTATTCAAGAAAAAATGGGCTTTGAAATTGGCGAGGCGCTGGCCCGAAAAGGCATCAAGAAAGAATATTATTTAGAAACGCGCGGCGATGTGTTATTGCGCAACAAGGATGTGTTTAAGTTTTGGAAAGAACTGGGTATGAGTTACATGTTTTTGGGTATTGAGTCGATTGATGAGGATGGACTCGAAAAGTACCGCAAACGTATTAATTTGACGCGTAATTTCGAAGCTTTGGAATTTGCTCGGACTTTGGGCATCAATGTCGCTATTAATATCATTGCCGATACCGATTGGGATCACGAGCGTTTTCGTGTGGTCAGGGAATGGTGTAAGGAAGTGCCCGAAATCGTTAATATCAGCGTCAATACGCCTTATCCGGGAACTGAGAGCTGGCTGACCGAATCGCGCAATTTAACAACCCACGATTACCGCTTATTCGATATTCAGCATGCGGTATTGCCGACGCGTCTGCCAATCGAGGAATTTTATGCGGAACTGGTCGAGACTCAACGGGTAATGTTCACTAAGCACATGGGTTGGTCGGCCATGCGCGATGTGACGAAAATCCTTGCCGGTAATTTGCTGCGCGGGCAAACTAATTTTGCGAAAAACTTGTTTAAGTTCGATAAAGTTTTCAATCCGGCGTTGCAATTGGCCGACCACCAAATGCCGGTTAAATATCAAATGAAGCCGCCGGTTAAAGATACTCAATTTGCTAGTGCCAAGGCACTTTCCCAATCGTTGTATGTTCACGAACCTTTGGGGAGAACGAGTCGGCAGCTGGATGACGATACCGAAAAATTCGTCGATCAAAGCCGAGGCGCTTTGAGCGAGTCTTGAAGGTATTCTTTATCAGTTTGACAGATACCGGAAGAGACGAGCGACTGTCTCTTCCGGCCTAATATTCATGAAGACCCGGCAATCGCTCCAGTGAATGAAAGTGCGAGGCGTTTTGGGAGGGTGCGGTCACTCGCCCGACAGGACCCAGCCCCTAAATTAGTAAGACTATTAACCATGACCGATGGGCTGGGGAATTTAGGGGCTGGGTGAATACGTCCCTGTAGGCTCGACGGCGGCGACTGATTGCCATGGATGGCATGAATGCAGATTTTGCAGGAGCAAAAATCTGCCCTGCCGCCGACGCCTGTCGGTCGAGCAACCGCACCC
>SLIO01000200.1 GCA_007135635.1 Methylomicrobium sp.
TGAATGCAGATTTTGCATTACGCCAAGGATGGCGTGTATTAGGGCACCAACAGTAGGCGCTTTAGGCGATGCAGGGCAGAAAAATGCTCCTGCATTTTCTGCATTCGTTACGTCCCTGTAACTCAGCAATTGCCGAGGAGCAAAAATCTGCATTCACGCCGACACCTGTCAATCGAGCAACCGTGCCCTCCTTTCATCCATTGGCGCGATATTGAAAAAAGGAAAGTTATTCAGAGTTGTACCTGGGGTTTCATGTTGGCTTTAAGTTCAAAAGCATCAACTATTAACGCGAACATAGCCTAAATTAATGCATTAAATCTGCATCTCCTTCATGGATATCACCAAATCTTTTTCAAAGTGGATATGCGTTATGCCTTTTATCATTCAATGGGTCAACGAGTGTCAGGGTGCTGAACGTACGCAGGTGCTGCTAACGCCTTTCGGGCGACTATCGGTGCTGCGGTGCGGTGATGTGATTTGCAGCGCTGATTGGTTGAGTGGCGATCATGATTGGCAGACAACAGACTTCAACCAGAATAATTCCGGAGACTTCGATCCGATTGAAAGTTATTGGCGTGAGCCGAATACTCTCGTGGCGCTGAAACTTTTAAGGCGCGGCAGCTCATTCGTGCAAACCGTTCAAGACGCATTGCTAAACATACCGTTCGGGGCAACTATGACTTATAAAGCCTTGGCGAAAACCATTAATTCGGCGCCGAGAGCGGTCGGCGGCGCTTGCCGGCGAAACGATTATCCGTTGATCGTGCCGTGCCATCGGGTCGTTTCGGTAACTGGCCCCGGCGGTTACTCGGGACAAACGCAAGGCGCGTCGATAGCTGTCAAGCTCAAATTATTGGCTTTCGAGGCTTCGTTTAGTTAATGAACTCAAGCGATTTGATCGACCAGTTCCTCGATGCGTTGTGGGCCGAGCAAGGCGTTAGCAACAATACCTTGTCCGCTTACGGTAGTGATTTAACTATTTTCGCCCAGTGGCTCAAGAACATCTCGCTGTTGGAAGTGGGAGGAGACGATATTTCTCGATTTCTGGCGTTCAGATACAATCAAGGCATCGGTAGCCGTTCAAGTGCTCGGTTACTGTCGACATTGCGGCGTTTTTATGCTTACCAAGTTCGGGAAAACCGGATAGCCGTCGATCCGACCGCATTAATTGATATGCCTTATGTCGGCAGAAAATTGCCGACCTCATTATCCGAAAACGATGTCGAAGCCTTGCTTAAGGCTCCCGAAACGTCGAATCCGTTGGGCTACCGTGACAGAACGATGTTCGAAATGCTCTATGCGACGGGACTTAGGGTTTCCGAATTGGTCGGTTTGCGTTTGGAGCAGGTCAGCCTTCGGCAAGGCGTCGTCAAGATTACCGGCAAAGGCAATAAAGAGCGCTTGGTGCCGTTCGGCGAAGAGGCGATGGAATGGCTCGAAGGCTATTTGCAAAAGGTTCGGCCATTAATTCTCGGCGAGCGGCAAAGCGCTTATTTATTTGTGACGAATCGAGGCGACGGCATGACAAGGCAGGCATTTTGGCATATCATCAAACGCCGCGCGAAAGAGGCCGGCATCGTCAAGGAGTTATCGCCGCATACGCTTCGGCACGCCTTTGCGACGCATTTGCTGAATCATGGCGCCGATTTGCGCGTCGTGCAATTGCTGCTTGGGCATTCCGATTTATCGACGACGCAAATTTACACCCACATCGCGCGCGAACGACTGAAAGATCTCCACGCAAAATTTCACCCGAGAGGATAAGCCAAGATGGCGCAAAACATTCATTCGACAGCCTACATTGCAGACAACGTAAAATTAGGCGAAAACGTCACGATAGGGCCCTTCGCGGTCATTGAAGCCGATGTCGAAATCGGTGCGCGTTGCCAAATCGGCCCTCATGCCGTCGTGCAGCGTTATGTCAAGATGGGCGAAGGTAATATACTGCATCCGCATGCAGTGCTCGGCGGACTCCCGCAAGACTTAGGGTTCAATCCCGAAACCGTAACGTGGCTCGAAATCGGTAATGGCAATCAATTTAGGGAGGGCTTTACCGCTCATCGGGCGACCAAGGAAAACGGCGCGACGCGCATCGGTTCGGGCTGTTATTTTATGAACAATAGCCATGTCGCGCACGATTGCTCGATCAGGGATAACACGATATTCGCCAACAATGTCGCGATCGGTGGTCATGTCGAAATCGGGCGTAAAGTATTCATGGGGGGCGGCGTGGTCGTGCATCAGTTCTGCCGGGTCGGTTCTTACGCCATCGTACAAGGCACGACCGGGCTCAACATGGATGTGATTCCGTTCATGTTGATCGGCGGTCGTCCGGCTAAACATTATCGATTGAATACGATCGGTCTCAGGCGCGCAGGGATTACCGGAGAACGTTACAAGGTGCTCGAAACGGCGTTTCGCCGGCTTCGCAGTAAAAAGAGCCTCGACGATTTGGAAGAAACCGAAGAGCTCAAAGAATTGAAAGAATGGTTGGCGGTCAAATCGAAACGCGGTTTGCACGGCTTCGTCGATCTGTCGGATTGAGCTGAAATGTAGGCTGTCGAAAAAAGCCATTTTTAGCTAGTTGCTCTGTTCCCACATTATTAAGGAATACGCACAAAATAACTTCTACAAGTAGTAGGCTTTGCGGAGGTTCGGTGACTCGCTTGACAGGACGCCGTGAATACGTCCCTGTAGGCTTGACGGCGGCTATCCCTGCCGCCGACA